>JAYUYX010000024.1:0-7643 GCA_043752205.1 Chitinophagaceae bacterium | reverse complement strand
TAAACCTGAATTGATAAGTAAGGTATCTGAAAATATAAGCATCCAGAAAATAATACCTGTTCTTTATATTAAATGCTTTCCTGATGGCGGCATTCGTTTTGGAGGTGCCTCCCTTATAATAATGAAAAGCAGGCGGCCCATCTAACAGCATAAACTTTCCTTTAGTGATCACTTCATACAGGAAAAGATGTTCGCCACCCCAGCTATTATCAAAGGGAGCATCTTTTGCCATAGATGTTCTGTACAATCCGCAAAGAAAAAATTTATTCTGCATGGGGCTTTTTATAAAATTAAAACTCCTGCTCAAAAGATCTGGCTGAATAAAGCTTCTGTTAAGTTTGCCCGGTGAATATGTACCATCATCATCAAACAGATCCATTGTTGTCATACATATAGCAACATCGCTGTTTGCTTCCATAGCCTTTACACAAACTTCAATAAAATTTGTTTCCCATTGATCATCATCGGCAGCCCACATAAAATATTTACCTGTGGCATTATCCAGCAAATACTGGAAATTAGGCACAAGGCTCAGGTTTCTTTCCTGTACGATGAATGTTACTCTTGTATCAAGTGCTGCATATTTTTGCAGAACGGGTAACACTGCAGGATCGGTAGAGCAGTTATCTGAAACGAGTATTGCAAGATTGGAATAGGTTTGAGCAGTAATGCATGCAAGCGTTCTTTCCAGTCCTTCCGGCCGGTTATAAGTGGGAATTCCAACAGTAACTAATGGAGCGGATGCCTGCATTATTTTAAAATTACGCCTTTGAAATTTGTATCAGCAAATGGGATCTTCTGATCTTTATCAGATACCAGCGCAACGGGTAGTGGCCAGTTAATATTAACTGCAGGATCATCATATTTTACACCGCCTTCGCTTTCCTTATTATACAATGCAGAGACCATGTATGTAATTTCAGAATAATCAGTCAAAGATTGAAAACCATGAGCAAAGCCTGCAGGTACATACATCATGCGTTTATTTTCTGCCGACACTTCAGCGCCAAACCATTGCAAAAAAGTAGGAGAGCCCGCTCTAACATCAACAATAACATCAAAGATCGCCCCCTGTACACATTTAACCAGTTTTACTTCGCAGAAAGGGCTGTGTTGAAAATGCATGCCTCTTATCACTCCCATACCATTGGTACCCGAATGGTTAGCCTGCACAAAATGCTGCACCAGCTTATGCTCAGCAAATTCCTTTTCACAGAATGTACGTGTAAAAAAACCACGGCTATCCTGGTTGGGTTGTACATCAATTGTAAAAGCTCCTTGTAATGGAAGTGGATTAAATATCATTATAAAGCATTTAAAATTTGGAAGGTGAGAACAAGGGATCTTTTTTAGCCAATATTAATTTGGGGCTCAAATCATATACGATCCTGAAAAGATCATTTTTAATCATTTCAGCAGATGGTACTGCCAGCATATTAAAGCCATGGTGCGGTGGCGTTTCACAATAAGTTCTGTTAAGCGATAATAATTCTATCGGCATGGCACCGGTATCAATATTCTGGTGAAACTCCCTTACAGCAAATACTTCATAGCCCAGGTTTGTCAGTAATGTTGCCGAAGGGGAATTTTGTAATCCATTACTCCAGTCATCATACAAACTATGTGTTTCAAAAACAACAACCGGTTTATGTTGTTTCAGCATTTCTACAGCGCCCTGCAAAACCTTTATTTCACTTCCTTCTACATCTATCATCAGCAGGTTAACTTTTCCTACTTTATTTTGTGTTACGTAATCGTCAATGGTTATGGTATGTAAAACATTGGCGGAAGAATTATCTGCTTCAATCGTACTTGCTAATGCATCTTCACCTTCAAAGACCAGTTTCTCATTACTTTTATTCCAAAGTGCAAGATTATTGATAAGTATATTATTTAAGTTATTGAGTTTAGCATTTTCAACGATGAGGTCCGAATTATTTTTATTTGGCTCAAACGTATGGCAGATACCCGTTTCCCTGATATTATTGGCTACAGGAATCGCCTGGTCGCCAAAATAGGCACCTGCAATGATCACATTCTCTGCATTAGTAGAAAAGTGCAGTAATAGTTTTGTTGTTTGTGGTTCCCATACATGAGCAGGTACCGCCGGGCTGCATAATAAAAATTCTCTTGCAATTTTTGAATTGTATGTAAAATTTATCTTAAGCCCATTTTGTAATGTTTTGGAAAATGATTCACCCATAAATAATTCATCTGCCAATGGGCCGGTAATAGTGTCTCTTACATTTACCTGCGGATGTCCTGATGTGTTTTCAAAAGCGATCAATGCCTCAATAAAATTTTCACGTTGCAGTGGATCATTTTGTAAAGCTTCTCTTATGGAATCAATTTTTGTCATTATACTTATTTGAGAGCAAGCTCCTGGTCAATGATTTTATTGTCAATTAATTTTTGAATAGTTTTTAAACGGATAAGATCTGATTGCCTGAAATTGGCATCATTAAAATTAATGCCTTGCAGCCCTTTTTTAAGATCTTCAACCGCATGTTGTAAACTCACCTGCGGCTGGTGTGCAGGTGCCAGTTTTTCATACATATCAAAACATACTTTGTAGGAGCGCTTGTCAGGCTGGGCATTTTCATTAATGCTTACAGTTACATCTGTAAACAATTGTTGTACTGCTGCTGCAAGATCTTTTACCTGGTAGTTCCAGGTATTACTTCCGGTATTAATGATCAAAAAATTTCCTCCTTGTTTTCTTTGTATAGCCCAGTCCATAGCCCTTGCCATATCTTTTACATGAATCAAAGGGCGCCAGGGTGTACCATCGCTTAGGATCGTAATTCTTTTATCTGCAATGGCACTGGCCACAAAGTCATTCAAAACCAGGTCGAGCCGTAACCTGTCGCTATAACCGCAGGCTGTAGCAAAACGTAAACAGGTTACCTGGAAATCAGCATCTGCCAAAGGTTGCAATCCCTCTTCTGCAAACACTTTTGATTTTGCATAAGCGGTTAGCGGATTAACTGCTGAAGTTTCCGTACGTGGGGCACTATCGGCAAAGCCATACACACTGCAACTGCTTGCAAACACAAAATGCTTTACCCCTTTCTTTTTTGCTTTTTCTGCAATACCTACTGCAGACCTGTAATTGATATCGAGCGTGGGTGTTTCAAAAGCATTTCCCATGGGATCATTGGAAATGGCTGCTAAATAAATAACAGCATCAAACCCGGTAAGAAGTTCTCCATCAAAACTTCTTACATCACCGTAGTGTTGTGTGTTAAGTAAGGTATCTCCCGCAATTCCATTGAAAGTATTGTTTTGCATGAAATACCCAATATCATATCCGCCTAAGAAAGAAGCAGGATGTGTTGACCTGAAATGCCTTGCCACCATTGGGCCGATATAGCCGAGGTTTCCTATTATTAATACCTTCATGTTCGTTTTTATTTCCAGATTTTCCAGGGAGCATTACCGCTTTCCCATAATTCATTTAATTCAATTTTATCACGCAATGCATCCATACATTTCCAAAATCCCTGGTGCTTAAAAGCGATGAGTTGTTTATCTGCTGTTAGCTTCTCAAGGGGTTCATCTTCCCACATCACCTGCTTCATATCTTCCTGCAAATAGTTGAATACATCTGTTTTCAAAACAAAAAAACCGCCGTTTATCCATTGTGCGTCTACTTTAGATTTTTCTCTGAATGCATTTACAGTACCGTCAGCCGACAGGTCCATACCGCCAAACCTTGCATCGGGCTGTACAGCCGTTACGGTGGCAATCTTATTATTTTTTTTATGGAATGCTACAAGCTCCGTGATGTTTACATCACTCACGCCATCACCATAGGTTAATAGAAAGTCTTCAGTATCTATATATTTTTGAACCTGTTTTAATCTTCCTGCAGTTTTTGTACTTGTACCTGTTTCAACCAGGGTTACTTTAAATGATTCTGACCTGGTACCATGGATTTCCATTTTATTATCTGCCAGGTTGATGGTTATATCTGAATTATGGAGGAAAAAATTCATGAAATATTCTTTGATCACATATCCTTTATAACCCAGGCAAATGATGAAATCGTTAAAGCCATGCTCGCTGTACATTTTCATGATATGCCATAATATCGGTTTACCGGCAATTTCAACCATTGGTTTTGGCCTGGTACCGGTTTCTTCAGAAATACGTGTGCCTAGCCCGCCGGCAAATATGACTACTTTCATGCAGTTGTTTTTTATAAAGAGCAAAAATAAATGATTTAGCCCTTTAAACAGTTAAAAGCTAAGGGAGATAAAGCCTAAGTACTAGAAGTAATTAAATTAAATGACAGCATTTTTTGCCTTTTCAGCAATATTCCCCCAATAAAAATGGCCAAAAAAGGCAGGAGGTATAGTTTCAGCAGTATTTAGTGTTTGTATAGATCCGGCAAATGCTACCCAATCGTCATCTGCAACTATTTGTATTTTATTCCCTGTAATTTCAGTAGGTATTCCAATTGCCCCACTGGCGGTACTGATAACAGAAAGATCATAGCCCAATGCTTCTACAACTTTCGTCTTAATGCCTCCGCCATCAATAACAGGGTTAATGAAAATATCACAGCCTTTAAAGTAAAGATTGATGTCATTCACAAATCCGGCGTAGATAATATTTTTTTCTTTATGATCCATTAAGCCATTGTAATGTGCTGGCAATTTATTACCGCATATAATGATCTTGTAATTAAAATTATTATCTGCCAGCAGTATAGGATTTATTTTTTCAAGTATGATACCCAAAGCATCGAGGTTGGGCTTATAGCCAAGGGTTCCATTAAAGAGCAGGATCTTTTCGGAGGGCTTTATATCATGTGTCTTACAAACCAGTTCTCTTGCCGTTTGCTTTTCTTCTGCAGGTGGAGCTTTACTTAGTTCAAAGCCATAGGTTATAACAGTACATAACTGTGGGTTGAGTTTAAAATTTGCTATTGCATAAGCCCGGTCGTTCTCCTGTATAAAAAAACTGTGATCTGCATTCAGGTGCGTAAGTTTTTCATATTGCCATAAAATACCCCACCACCATTTGCCCATGCTCTTAAATCGCAGGGATTCTATATTATGTGAATGAATGACCAGTTTAATTTTGCAAAACCATTTTAATAGGATGCCCAGCCAGCCATAATACGGATGTTCAACAAGCAGGTGTGTTATTTTTTTTTCTTTGATGATACGCTGTAGTGTAAAAAAATAAAATAAGTTGATATACCTGAAAGGACTGTTGCTTAAGATATTCTGAATAGGGTAGGGTTCGGCTAAATCCGGACTGTTATCTTCAATTGTAATACATCTGAGGTTTACATATTTGCTAAGATACCTGTTGAAAAAAGCAATACCTTTTTGGCCGCCCATATCCGGCGGTAAAAATTTGTAAGAAACCAGGCTTAATATTTTTACTTCCTTATTCATTTATATTTTACTGGCAGTAATATTTACAAATGGCGCAAACCAATATCCTTTTTTACCACTGATCTTTATGATCCTGTTCAAGAAAGCGGTAAATAAATTTACAACCTTGTATTTATAGTTGGTGTCCCAAAAGCCTGCAGTGTATTCAACTTTAAAACCTGCCTGCTGAATGATATCAGTGTAATTGGCTTTTGTAATCAGGTTTTCGGCCCATACACCTGTTTTACAGTCGCAGGTATTGGTACGCAAAAATTCAACTGCCGGTATTGGTTGTTTTTTAAAATACAGTTCTATGGCATGGGTAAAATCTACGAACGCCCTGCCCCGGGTCAATTTTATTAATTGGGTTAGATCTGTTGTTGCAATATCCGGAACAAGTTCTTTAATTTGATCTTCACGTTGTTTTTTATATACTGTCTTTTCTACTTTGTAATGAACCCAGTAATGCTTTAACTGCATAGCCAGGTTATGATAATTGGCTGTTGTGGTAGCGTAGCATAAACTGGTCACTTCAGACCGGGATATTTTTGTATAAAAGTCCCTGAGTTTGTAAATATGCTCTACTACGTTCCTTGAAGCTACAATATCAAATTGAACACCATGGATTTTGCCGTATTCAATTACTGCATCAATATCTCCCGATATAAAATCATCAATGGTAATACCCAGCTTAGCGCTGATCGTTTTTGCATAGCCTGCCCACTGCGGAAAATAATCGTTGAAATAAACTTTTTTAAAACCCACTGATCCTGCTAATAAAAAAAGCGTACCTAACCCGGCGCCATAATCAATAAAGTTAATTTCCGATAGCGGCCTGTTGATCTTTCTAACTGAGTTGTAAATGATATGAGCGCTGCTTTGCACAGAAAAAAATAAACGCCTTCCGCCATGATGATTTGCAAAATAGTATTTACCAAAATCATCTATCTCCGTGCCGCTGATATCCAGCACCGCCAGTTTTTTATATAAATGATTTGCCCGGTCATTTATTAACCGGGCTGTATCATCAGTATGATCTAAGAATGTATGTGCTTTATTTATATCCAACAAATGCATTAAGCTTTTAAATCTGTTGTTGTCTTTTTTCTGTTCTTCCAAACCATGAAAATGCAGAACAATACAAATAACACAGAAAAGATATTTGCATACCGGGCAATCTGTTCACCCTTTCTGACAGAAACAGGATCAAAAATAAAGTCAATGGTATGTTTGCCTGCAAGTATAGAAAGGCCTCTTAACGCATAGTTGGTTTTTACGTAGGCTGTTTTCTTTCCGTCGATGTAAGCATCCCAGCCATGCGGATAATATATTTCACTGAACACTGCAAACTGGTTTGTAGCTGCATTGAACTCGTACCTTATCTCATCATTTTTATTTTCTATCAACCTGATATAGGCTGATGAGTCGTATGCCGGCGTAAATGGAATGGCTGATCTGAAGCGCTCATCAACAAAAGCAACAGCGGCAGGATCAAATGAATCCAATGCATTCATTTCTTCATCTGCAGTTTTTACAAATTTAATTTCCTTAACCAGCCAGGCATTACCCAATGCAAAGAAATTCTGTACTGCCATAGTTTGTTTGGGGTCTCTTTGGTCAGGTACAATAGTATATTTCATGTTCAGCATATTCAACACAGGAAAGCTATCTTTTGCCGTAGGATTTGCTCCCCACTTTTCTATGTTTTTGTATATCTGTTTTTCAATAAGATCCTGGTAAAGTCCCAGTTTGGCAGGGCTATAACCACCAATAGTATTGTGCTTATAAGATGCAAGTGCACTGTTAAATGAATTACCAACATCAATGCCATAGCCGTTTGCATTTGGAAATGCCAGGTTTAATACCCTGTAATAACCTGTATCAGTCCTCAACTGTATATCTGCCCTGGTATCAATATAACTTGCTTCAAGTTCAGCCGGATCAATAAAATTCTCATCTTTTAAATATCTTTTGCTTACACCCATCAGGTCAATGGTACAGAACAGGATCAATACCCCAAAAACAACTGCAGGTTTAATCTTATTCTTTGCATATAGAAAAAGTGTAGCGATCAACACCAATATAAAACCTAATGTGCGCCACATATCACTTAAATAAAATGCCTGCCTATCTTCTTTCAATGCACTGAAATAAGTTCTTGTAAAATCTGAGCCCTTGCCCTGCAAAGCATCATTGATATTTTTGCGCAGGTCGTTGCTTGCAGTATTGGTAAAATCTGAAAAGAAGTAAAAC
>JAYUYX010000023.1:0-7649 GCA_043752205.1 Chitinophagaceae bacterium | reverse complement strand
CCAGGCATTACTAAATAAAAAAATAGCAGAAAGCGAAGCATTCAACCGCAGTATCCTGGAAAACAGTCCGGATTGCGTAAAGCTGGTTGATATAGATGGCCGCATTCAGTTTATGAATACCAACGGACTCTGTATATTGGAAATTGATGATTTTAAGAGCATAAAAAATAAACCCTGGATCGAGCTTTGGGCCCATGATACGAAGCCGGTGGTTTTAGATGCGATTGATAAAGCCCTGCATGGCAAAACGGTACAGTTCCAGGCATTTGGCCTCACAGCCAAAGGCACAGCCAAGTGGTGGGATGTAATGGTATCGCCGGTTGTACAGCCGGGTACTAATGTGGTAACCAGTATTATTTCTGTATCAAGAGATATAACCAGCCAAAAGGAATTTCAATCGCTGTTGGAATATCGTAAAGCCCTGCTGGAAGCACATAACGAAGCCAGCTTTGATGGCATTTTACTGGTTGATGCACAAGGAAAGATACTTAGCTATAACCATAAGTTTATAGAGATATGGAATATGCCCCAGCATATTGTAGATGCAAAAGATGATGAAGCAGCACTTGCATTTGCGATGACACAATTAGTGCAGCCCGATCAATTTATTGAAAAAGTAAAATACCTGTACGATAACCCAACAGAAACCAGTACAGATATTCTTGAATTTAAAGATGGTAAGATAGTAGAACGGCATGGTTATCCTGTTGTGGCCGATGGCGGATTGCATTATGCCTGGAGCTGGACCTTCAGGGATATAACAGAGGGAAAAACGGCAGAAATTAAATTGCGTAAAAGTGAAGAACATTTCCGGCAGTTGGCAAACCTGATACCCGATAAAATAAATATTACAGATGCATCGGGCCAGGTAAATTATTATAACCAGAACTGGGTTAATTTTTCTGGGCTTAGTTTTTCGGAATTGATAGCTAGAGGCTGGGAGCCTTTCATACATCCTGATGATCTGCCGGGCGTATCAGAAAAATGGCAACATGGCCTAGCCACGGGAAATGATGTTGAGTTGGAACTGCGGCTAATGGACAAGCACGGAGCATACACCTGGCATTTAACACGTGCCAGTGCGGTAAAAGATGAGGCTGGAAAAATTGTAAAGTGGATTGGCTGTATGACTGAGATACAGAAGATAAAAGAAGAGGAGCAGCGTAAAGATGATTTTCTTAAAATGGTAAGCCACGAACTGAAAACACCTGTTACTTCTGTAAAAGGTTACGTACAGTTATTGCTGCATATTTTAAAGGAACAACAGGAAACACCTTCTGCTTTTTTAGAAACACCGTTGCTTCGTATTGATAACCAGGTGGGCAGGCTGGGCAGGCTTATTTCCGAAATGCTTGATCTATCAAGGCTTAATGCAGGTAAGCTGGATATGGAAAAAGAAACATTCAGTCTGAATGAACTTATCAGGGAAACAGTACTGGACATCAGCTTTACCAATAACAGCCATAATATTCATTTTACAGAAGATGTTACTGCAAACGTATTTGGAGACAGGAACAGGTTAGAGCAGGTTATTATTAACCTGGTAACTAATGCCATTAAATATTCACCGGAAAATAATGGTATCGAGATCAGTATGCATCCATCAGGTAAAACAAAAATTGCTGTAAGCATAACCGATCATGGTATTGGTATTGATGAAGAACACCAGCAAAAAATATTTGAACGCTTTTACAGGGCGGGCGGCGAAAGCGAAAAAAATTATGCAGGCTTTGGTATTGGCTTATTTATAGCTGGAGAAATTATTGAAAGGCATGGAGGTAAAATAACTGTAAAAAGTGAAAAAGATAAAGGTTCTTCTTTTACATTTACTTTACCACTTGCATCCTCAACAAATCAATAAATTATTGAAAGATCATGAATAGCAAAAAAAATATTTTAGTAGTGGATGATGATATGGATATTGCCGGCATGCTTAAAATGATGCTGGAATATAAAGGGTACGATGTGGTTACGGTAAACAGGGCAGAAAAAGTAACAGAAGCACTTGACAATAATACCATTGGCATGATCATTTTAGATATGCTTATTGCGGGTTCAAATGGTACAGATGTCTGCAGGGATCTAAGAAGCACTGAAGCTTACAAACATATCCCTGTAGTAATGATATCTGCTTTGCCTGATGCAAAGCAGGTGTGCCTGGATGCTGGTGCTAATGCTTTTATTTCAAAACCTTTTGAGATGGAAGCAATAGTGAACAAAGCCAATCAATATATGAATGCTGAAGAAAAGGTTTGATGGTTTAAAATAAATGAGTGTAATTTCTTCCTAAAAATTTTCCAACTACTCGCCATGGTTCGTGTCTCACGAACCATTCCTTCCCATTTCTTCTGTCTCACGAACCATTTCCTCCCATAGTTCGTCTCACGAACCATATATTTCCAATTAGCCTTAATCACCATCAAATACTTGATACAAATTATTTAAAAATCCAAACTCATCAATTCCTGTTTCGTAAAATCTTGCTGATGAATAGCGATAAGCTAAATCATCTTTTGTAAGTTGCCATTTACTACTAACAGGATTAAAATGTATATAATCAAGCTTCTGCTTTGCAACCTTCCTGCTATATATTTCAATACCAAGTGCATCTCTTTGCCATATCTCATGTGCTTTATTTGATGCATCTACTTGATATTCTTTTGATTTTCCATCTGCAATTAGTTTTCTAAGCATCATATGTGAGGTATATTTCAATAAACTACCCTTTGGAGTTTCCTTTCCATTCAAACCATTCTGTTGCCAAATTAAATGAATATGATTAGGCATGATAACAAAACTATAAATGCTGATTAACTTATCATCCGACAATTTTTTTAGGGAGTTTACAATAATCTTCTTATTGTCATCATCCTCCAATAAGGGATACCATTTGTGTATAGTTGCCGTCCAAAAATATATTGTTCCATAACCTGTATAAGATTTTCTTCGATTTGCTATCTGCATTTGAATAAATTTATTATTCATCAAAGATATGTATTGAAAATACCCTGCCATGGTTCGTGTCTCACGAACCATGCATTAGCTATTGCAATGTACAGGTTCACAGGTGAGAATTCTTGGCCAAATTTAATTAAAGATTCGTGAGACACGAACCATGGCGTGAATTTATCATTCATCAAAGATATATATTGAAAAATACTGGTTAAAAGTGAAATGCTGAGTTTATTCTAATGAAAAATGCCGAGGCCCAACGCTAAAATAAGTGGTTCGTGACACACGAACCATGGCGTGGAAGGCGGCTTATTCAAGTATACAAGGTTCGACAAGTTCACCCTGACACTGTTCTTAAATTCAGTTATTCAACTTTCAAACTATTATGCTGTCAGCCTGCCTGTTCCGATTATTTCGGGAAGCCTGTCGAAGGTGGGTTATAAAATACTTTCTGTTATCATTAAAAATTCTTCCGGCTATCAATTGTTATTTTTAATAAAGGTTCATTCAGCTTTTCATTACCTAAACTTACCTGGCCGTTTTCCCTGTAAGTCTCTTGATCTTGTCCACGGTAAACACCGGTTGTTATATTGCGGATGGCACCAGCAAGGCTTGCTTCATTTATATCACCCCAGTCTTTATCCAGCCCATCAGCAACCTGTGCATTAGTGGCTATGCCATTATAATAATTTCCTTCGCCATTCTTATTAGTAGTTTTGAATGACACAGGAAAAATATACCAATCACTTACCGGGATAGGGAAGAAGCCTACAGGCTTACCATGGGTGGCCGAAGGGCCTAATAATTTTACATCCATATACGGTTTAAGATTATTGATCACCAGCTCACTTGCCGAAGCTGTACCACGGCCTACTATAAAATAAACATCATCAAGATTTAGTGAGCCTGCTTTACGAAAATTAGTTGCCTGATTGTGCTGGCTGTTCTGGCTATTGTACACCTGCGTCATCATAAGGCCGCCATTTGCTGAAGAGCGTACCAGGTAATTACTAAGCTGTTCTGCAAGGGATACATAACCGCCACCATTGTATCTAAAATCTACAACAACATCAGTAACCTGCTCGTTTGCAAAGTTTGTAAATACCCTTTGAAATTCTGCATTAATGTTATTGATATTACCAAGAAAGGAATTGAATACAAGATAACCGATCTTTTTACCGGCTATATTGTACACAGTATCCAGGTAAACCGGTTTTTTTGCGTAATTACCTGCAGTTAATGAAAGAGAAACGGTACCGCCATCAGGTTTTTGAAAAGTAAAAGAACTTGTAGTAGAATTGTAAACTGCATTTACAATAAAATCTGCATTTGCTGTACTCATATTTGTATTACCATTAATAGCAGTAATACGCCAGCTCCTTTTAATACCTAACTGACCGGCAGTAGAATTTGGTTCTACTAATCTTACCCGAAGATCACCTTCGGCCCTAAAGAAGATAGAAAAACCAAAATCACCTGCAGCTGTTGATCCACTAAGTGTGCCCATACCACCGCTTATCTGGTCCCATTCCGTTTTTTTCATGGCAAAACTCCATTTATCTACCGGACCCGAAAAGCCAGCTTCTGCACTAAAAGGACGAATTGCTGTCATGATGCCTGCAGGATCATTGTAAGCTGCCACACTAAAGCTTGCTGGTATCTGACTATTCCAGAGGTAAATATCTTTTGTAAGTGTTAATACAGAATCTTTAATGGATGTTGTAGAAACTGCACCGCCACCTCCACCGCCGTTGCCGGTATTGGTGGGTGCTACCGCAAGTACATCCTTATCTTTTTTACATGCTGTAAAAAACAAAGTTGTTATTATTAATATTGGAGTAACATTTAATTTAAGTATAGACATTGTCTTGAATTTTAATTGTTTTTTTGAACCATAAGAATAACGCAAATACCTTGCTGTAAGATGTTAGGGTGAGCCTATTTAACAAGCTTTTGTATAGGGCTGTTCAGCCGGATTATTTAACAGGAAGAAATACCTCCGCCAGCATACAGCGGGCGCTGCCGCCACCGGCAGTTTCAATATTATTCAAAGGGGAGTAAATAATGCGGTTGTGTTTTTGTAAAGCATTAATTTGAGCGGGAGTTAAAGAATTAAAGGCTTGCGTAGACATTACCAGCAATAGTTCATCATCTACATTTTTAACCTGCAGCATATTGCCGGCAAAACTATTCAGTTGATCCAATGAGATATCAATGATCTCTTTATTATTTTTTTGTAAAGAAGCAATAACATTTTTTCTTTCTTCATCATTGCTGATAGATGCCAGACAAATAACTGCATACTTCTCAGCAATACACATCATTACATTGGTATGGTATATCTCCATACCGGTAATATCAGTAGCCTTAAAACTAACAGGGCTGTAATGAATAGCATCGCAAAAAGAATTTAATAGATTTTCATTCGTTCTTGGCGATAAGCATGCATAGGCAATTTTATTCATCCTGTCAAGTACCATGCTACCTGTACCTTCTAAAAATTGTCCTTTAATTTCTGAACTGCTGAGATCAGTTATTTCTGAAACACTGAATCCATTTTTAATCGCATCAAGCACCGCTGCTTTTCTTTCCTTTCTTCTGTTAACGGCAAACATTGGGTATAAAAATATCCTGCCATCTTCATGAAAAGATATCCAGTTATTAGGAAAAAGAGAATCGGGAGTAACAGGGTGGGAGCTATCTTTTACAACAGTTACATCAATTTTATTTAAACGCAGTACATTAACAAACACAGAAAATTCCTGCAAGGCTTTTTGCTGTATATCTCCATCAATTTTTTTCTGAAAACTATTATTTACTGCAGTTTCAGCATTAAAGCCAAAATTAATGGGCTCTATCATCAACAGGTGTGCAGTAGTTTGCATGATCAATGTGCTTTACCAAAATTCTTTTCGCCAGCTTTAATGGCAATTGGTAACCGGTTCTCTTTTGGCGGTATGGGACATTTGTAATTGGGAGAATAAGCACAGTAGGGGTTGTATGCTTTATTAAAATCCAGTTGCAGAATGCTCCCGAAGCCCTGTGGGTTGTTTTCTATATCCTTTGTATAAAATTCAAGATACCTGCCACTGCCATAACTCTCATCGCCGGTAGTGGCATCTGTAAACGGAACAAACAGGTAATTTTTATATTGCTCGGTCTGCATCAGATCTTTGCCCTGGTAAACATATAAAATGCATTCTTTACCATCAACCATAAAATCTAAGCGGCCATATTTATAATAATGGCTTGTGGTTTTTGCTGATGTCGTCATGGTAAAACCAATAGTATCCATTATTCTTTCAAAGTGGCTGCTAACATGATAGTTGCTGTTGATGGGAAAGAAATGAAAGTGTTTTTTGTTCATTTTTTCTACCACTTCATGGTTTGCTACATAGTTTTTCTGGTAAGCTTTTATTTGCTCAACATAAAAGTCTTTTTTTTGTGCAAAAACAAAACTTGAAATAAAAATAGCTATTGCAATAAAAAATATTTTCTGCATAATAAAAATCTGTTTATTAGTAATCGGCAATATTATTAAGTTAGCAAACCAAAATGTTGTCAGCCTGAGCCTGTCGAAGGCGGGTTCGATAAGCTGCTCATGACATCTATTTTAAAACTCACTTTCAAACTATTAGGCTGTCAGCCTGAGCCTGTCGAAGGCGGGTTTCCCTTGATAATCCGGGTTCGACAAGCTCACCCTGACACCCTCTTTAATTCAGTTTTTGTCATTTTAAAAGAACTTAAAGTAACCCTTTATCGGTGCCTCAACCCTGACAGCTTAATCTACCGCAGGTCAGCGATTTAGTTCATCATCAGCACATTCACACTGCGTTGTAAAATATTAAAAGCTATCTCTGCCATCAGGTTTTCCTTATCCAGCGTAGGATTTACTTCTGTAATTTCAAAACAACAGATCTTTCTGTTCTGCATGAATTTACTGATCAGATCTTCCACTTCACGCTCTCTTAAACCATTACTTACAGGGGTTCCTGTTCCTTTAGAAATAGAAGAATCAAGACTGTCCACATCAAAACTTACATAAATATCTGTACAATCACTTAAATACCTTAATACTTTTCTTGAGATATTTTCTGCACCTGTTCGTCTTACTTCTGCAGTGGTAATTACCTTCATCCCGTGTTTTTCAATAATATTCTTTTCTTCTTTTTCAAAATCACGGAGCGATATAAAAACAACATCTTCAGGTAAAACCTTAGGACTTATCTTACCCATATTTTTTAACTGCAACCATTGCTTAGCCGTTTTTTCATCCAGTTCATGTACTTTCATTTCTATATTATCTTCTCCAATTGATGCAGCCATGGGCATACCATGGATATTGCCCGATGGGGTAGTGTAGGGTGTATGGAGATCAGCATGGGCATCAATCCAGATAACGCCCAGTTTACTTTTTGGTTTTGCAATTTTTATACCTGCAATAGTGCCGGCTGCATTGCTATGATCTCCACTAAGTACAACCGGAAAAAAATGACTGTTGATAGAATCAGCTACTGCTTTACTTATCCTTTCACAAACATTCAGCACACCTTGCATACGCTTGGCATATGGTGATTGGATAGGTTCGTATAATATTTTATTCTCTACCTCCAGTTCTTCAGTTGGAAAGTGAACAAAGAAATTACTCATGAAATCCAGTGCCGCAATTTTTATCGCCTCAATACCTAAACTGGCAC
>JAYUYX010000022.1:0-7700 GCA_043752205.1 Chitinophagaceae bacterium | reverse complement strand
CCCAGTAAACCGGGGGATCAAATTTGTATTTTCAATTACTTAATCTTCTACAAGGAATGTAACAGGTTGACGGCGGTAAGCATTTACGTTACGGCCATTTTGTATTGCAGGAACCCAGTTCTTGGTTTTTTTAATTACCCTTACTGCTTCCTCACACATACCAAATCCGGGATCGTTCTCACACTTTACATCACTTAAGCTACCATCTTTACTTACCACAAATTTTACAATAACAGTGTATTTGCCACCACTTGCTCCATAATCTATGGGTGTGTTTGCATTCAATGTTTTTCTTAAATAATTACGCCATGCATCTTCACCGCCAGGGAAACCGGCTTCTACTTCCACTTTCGTAAATATTTTATTTTCATCATCTGCTACTTTTACTTCTACCACCTGTGTTCCTTTTTCTTCAACTGGAGCCTGAACTATCTGTACTGTATTTTCACTTTTCACAGTTTCTGTACTGATTGCCGCATCCTCTTTAATCTCCTCAATTTTTTCCTCAGGCTTTACCTCTTCATCTTTAACAATTACAGGAGGTGTAAATTTCACCTGGTTAATTTCTGGTGGTGGCGGTGGCTCTGGTGGTGGCGGTGGTGGCGGTGGTGGCGGTGGTGGCGGTTCCTCCGCTTTAATTTCTGCCATTTGGGTTTCCAGTGTATCAAATGTTTTACTGCTGCTCTTATCAATAAAGTTTGCAAGCACAGTGCCTCCCAAGATCAACACTAATACCGAGCCTGTGATTAGCAGCGCTTTTGTAAGGGTTTTTTTGTAAGATTTCCTTAACTGGTAAGCCCCATATTCTTTATTCTTGCCATCAAAAATGATGTCAAGAACATCGGCGTTTAAAATTTTATTTGCTTCCATTGTGATCTCTTTTGATTATTAGATTCAAAATTGTATAAATTCCATAAACCTTACTTGATGCCGTTGGCTTTTTCAGTTTCGCTGATCAGCATTTTTTCAACAGGCACCATCGCCACCTCAGCATAATGTCCAGCCGGCACATCAGAAATTGCCATTTCATCCAATATATCAATTGCATTTTTAAAGGTTGACCGATCATCAGATTTTATGATATACATCAAATCATCAATTGGGGTAGATTTTTTCTTTTCCAATATCAATGCACGGATTCCTTTAAAAGTTGTGCTTTTAAAATCCTGGCTTATGGTTTCAGGCATTAACTGGCCATAATAATAATAAACCTGGTTGCCTTTGCCTAGTAATATGGTCATAGCACCCGAGTTTTTCACTTTCAGTTGCTGGTTTGGATCATCCTTGGGTTCATTCATACTCATAGCTGTAGGTTGAGCCATGGTTGTTGTAAACACAAAGAAAGTAAGTAAAAGAAAACCAAGGTCAACCATTGGAGTAAGATCAACACGGGTTGATAACTTTTTTGATTTTTTAACGCCGGGGCCTTTTTTATGTCCACCACCTGACGAGGTATCCATTTCTGCCATAGTAATATTATTTTAATTTAATACTTTAATGTGTTAGTTCTCTTTTGCCGGTTTATTATACAACTCCGATCCCGCAGGCACCTGCTCTCCTTCGGTAACTATCCTGAATTTAAATATCTCATTGGCTTTAAAAGCTTCCTTAATATTTTTAAATATTGGATACAGCGCCTCTCCATCACCTTTAACCAGTATCATATTCTGCAACTTAGACTGGTCTTCACCTTTATAAGCATTCGTTACACTACGCATCCAGTAAATTAACTCATTGTTTGTACTGTCTGTAGGTATACCGTCCATTAAATTAGCGGGTATCGCCTGTGATGCATTCAACGCTGACTTAAGCTTGTTAACCGGTAAACCGATGAACTCTGTCTTTTTAAGTTTGGTAAGCTCTGCAGCGGTTAACTGAAGTCCCCTGGTTGTATTAAAATCATCAATAATGGCGTCCTTTTTTGTTTCATCACCCAGCATCAGGAACACTTTACCATCCTTGGTAAGGGTAATTAATATAGATTTATCAGGAGTTGCTTTACTTGATACAGAAGTAGGCGTTTTAACGGTGAGTACTTCGGGTGGTTTTTGCTTTGTTGCCAATATAAAAAATGTCAACAGGAGAAAAGCCACATCACACATCGCCGTCATGTCAACAACGGTACTCTTGCGTGGTATTTTAACTTTTGGCATATTTATCTGTTTTTAATTTTTCTCAACTGTTTAGCCTGGCTAAACAGTATTTATAAGATGCAAACCGTGGGCTAATCCATACGTTACTTGTACAGGGAAGCGAAAGTTTGTGTTAAAGTAAATCCAGATTCATCGATACCATATGTAATTCCATCGATCTTAGTAGTGAATATATTATAGAACATGATGGCGAATGCTGAGGTACCGATACCTAAGGCTGTATTATAAAGGGCCTCTGAGATACCTACGGACAGCGCTTGTGCTGAACCTGCTCCACCACTATCAGCACCTAGAGCTCCAAATGCACGTATCATACCTACCACCGTACCTAACAGACCAATTAAGGTTGCAAGTGTGGCAATGGTAGAAAGGAATACCAGGTTCTTTTCCAGCATAGGTAATTCAAGTGAAGTAGCTTCTTCCACTTCTTTCTGAATGGCCATAACTTTCTGGTCTGTACTTAATTCGTTATTAGATATCATTTCTTTGTAGCGGTGTAAACCTGCTTTCATTACATTACCTACAGATCCCTTTTGCTTATCGCATTCTGCAAGTGCAGCATCAACATTTTTATTAGCTAACTGGTATTGAACCTTACGGATGAAATCAGCATTATTACCAGTACCATTTGCTTTTGAGATAGTCATGAAACGTTCAATAACAAAAGTTAACATGGTTAAAAAAGTTCCGATAAGGACTGGTACGATAATACCTCCCAAATACATTTTGCTTAATTCAGTAAGCGGGCCATGGTGCTTTGGCCAAAAACCTCCTTTACCGGGTTCACTAAAATTTGCCGAATTACCCAATCCAAAGCGCCAGATAGCATAGCCCGCAAGTATACAAAGCACCGGGGCAAGTAATGAAATAAGGTTGCTTGATTTTTTTGCCTGAACTGAAGTTGTTGGTTTTACAGTTGCTGTAGTCTCTGCCATAAAATTCTAGTTTTTAGTTTTGTAAAAAGTTTAGTTTACGTTTATTGATGAATAAGGGATTTTCATTTATATATAATTGTATGCTCAAACTCAATCAATACCTATGCCGCAATAAAGCGTGATGCACAAGGTAAATAATTAATTGAAAGCTACAACTTACAAAATTTTTATTTTATAATTATTTTTTTACGATGCTGAATTCTGACTTTTACACAAATTCAACCTCAAATTCAACAAAAAAGTAGAAAAAAACAAATAATTTGCTTTCCCGGCAGCAGTCATTTTTTAAGTTTATTCGTACCGCAAAGCAACAATTGGATCTAATTTGGAAGCTTTATATGCCGGGTATAATCCTGCTGCCAAACCTACAAATGAACATACAAAAATACCGGCAACTACCCAGGCCCAGGGTACAACAAACTCTGTTTTTAATAAAAGAGCAACTACGTTCCCCAATAAAATTCCCGAAACAATCCCTACCACCGCACCTAATAAACTTATTAATATAGACTCGTACAAGAACTGGGCCCTTATATCCTGCCTGGTGCCGCCCAATGCTTTTATTAATCCTATCTCTTTTGTACGTTCATTTACCGCAACCAGCATTATATTCATTAAGCCAATGGCTGCACCAATTAAAGTAATAAAGGCAATTCCAATTGTGCCTTTTTCTAAAAAGCCCAGGTTCGTTAGCAGTGTTTCGGCAATACTGTCACTTTTATCTATATAAAAATTAGCATCGTCCTGCACATCTAATTTCCTGATGGGCCTGAAAGTACCCTTTGCCTCACCAATAGCTACATCCATCAGCATTAGGTCCGATACCATTATTCCTATGTTGAAAGAAGAACGCTGAGATGAATATAACCGCCGTATATTATTATAAGAAGTAACGATTATCTTACTGGTATTAAAAAAAGAACTGGAGCCTTTATCTTCAAGCACCGCAATTACCCGGTAAGGCTTATGATCTACACTTACCACTTTATCAATGGCTTTTGCAGGATTATCAGGATATAACTTTTGCGCAACAGCACTACCCAGCATACAAATACTCCTGCCCGATGCAACTTCACCTTCAGTAAAATTTCTCCCATTAGCAATTTTATAGCCGTTCAGTTCCAGATAATTTTCGTCACCACCTAAAACAGTTACATCCGGATTTGTTTTTTTTCGCTCGTTATTGCAAATGATATTTCGTGCTCCCATTAAAGCAAGCCCAACCTTGGCAGGAAAATTATAGCGCTCTTTAAAAGCCCTTGCTTCATCATAAGTAATTATCTTACCCATGTTGCTTTTCTTTTCTCTTAATGCTGATTTACTGGTCTTCTTATTTTCATTTTGTCTGCCACCTCCTATTCTGATGTTACGATCCTTAAACCTTAGGCTGAAAGAATTGGCACCCATAGTTGAAAAACTCGTTGTAAGACTGTTACTTGCTGCTTTAATGGAAGTGATGATGAGAATTAAAGCGAAAATGCCTAAAGCAATAATGGCGACTGTTATAGCAGTACGTAACTTATTTCCTGAAATATTCCGCCATGATA
Source organism: Chitinophagaceae bacterium (assembly GCA_043752205.1). Taxonomy (GTDB): domain Bacteria; phylum Bacteroidota; class Bacteroidia; order Chitinophagales; family Chitinophagaceae; genus Ferruginibacter. The sequence continues at coordinate 3,065 of JAYUYX010000022.1, read as the reverse complement.
ACGCCAGCGTATCTTTAAAAGTCATGTGTAATAAATATTCATCCTAAAGTTAAGGACTGAGAAGAACTATACTGTAAAACTTTTATAAACGGTACGGGTAAATTAAAAGTACAGCCAGTCGGTTAGTAAGCTTGGGAATAAACCTAAGGCAATAATTAATATAGAAGTGATAACAAGCAGTATTTTGAAAGCCGGCGTGATATCTTCTGCCAATACTGTATCAGTTGCATGCTCTTTAAAAAACATCGCCTGTATTATCCTGAAATAATAGTAAGCACTGATAGCTGCACAAAGCACCGCAAAAATTACCAGCCAGGTATGATGCCCGTCTTTAACAGCTGCCATCAACATAAAAAATTTACTTTGAAAACCGGCTGTCAATGGTATCCCGGTTAATGACAACAGAAAAACTGTGGCGGTAACAGCTAACAAAGGCTGTTGTTTAGCCAGGCCATTAAAGCCATCAATGGTATGGTCTTTCATTCTTATCAGGATGGCAAATATGCCGATGCTGGCAAGGCTGTATGCAGCTGCATATAATACCAATCCTTCCTTTGCAAGATTGTTCAATGCAAACAAAGCGAATAACATAAAACCTGCCTGTGCAATACTGGAATAAGCCAGCATGCGTTTTACACTTTGCTGAAATACTGCAGTCAGGTTTCCTATCAATAATGTAGCAGCAATTAAAATTACAATAAGGGTTTGCCATTGCTGGTGCATGCTCCCAAAAGCATTTTCAAATAGCCTTACAAAAGCAAAGAACGCTGCGGCTTTAACAACAGTAGCCATAAAAGAAGTGAATACAGTTGGTGCTCCATCGTACACATCAGGTGTCCAGAAATGAAAAGGAGCTGCAGACACTTTAAAAGACATGGATACCAATAACAAAACCAGGCCAGCCCCAATCATTGCAGGCATGGGTGCAGTTCCAGAAATGATATTATCTATATAAAAAGTTCCGGCCTGGCTTCCTCCATACAGAAATGCAATACCCAATAACATGAGGCCTGTTGAAAAAGCACCCATCAAAAAATACTTAAGTGCTGCTTCATTACTTTTTAGATTCCTTTTGTCGCTGCCGGTTAAAATATACAATGGGATGGAAACGATTTCAATGCCTATGAACAGCATCAATAAAGAGTTAAAGGTGGAGATAATGGCTATGCCGCATAAAATAAAAAACAACAGCGCAAAATATTCCGAAACGCTTTCTCCTACTTTTTCAATATCCCTTCCATTCAATAAAAAGAAAAGTAAGGTGCAACCGAATGCTACATTAATAAAGGTTAAGTTAAGGCTGTTGAAATGCAGCATCTGTTTATAATCAACAGTAAAAAAAGAAACACCGGTATTCATCTGTATGCAATTGGCCGCAATAATAACCGCCAGACCAAAAATGGCCAGGTACTTAGGTGTGGTTTTACTTTTAATAAAAGCACCGCCCAACATCATCACTACTCCCCAGATCGCTGTTAATATTATTGCATTCATACCTCGGTTACGCCAAAGGCGTTTTTATTATTTAATTCTTGTTATTATAGCTGTTACTGTATCCTTTGTAAGATCGAAAATCGGTTGCGGAAAAACACCAAACACGAAAATAAATACAAGCAAAATACCCAATACCAACTTTTGATTAATTGTAATATCCTGTATTTTTTCAGTGATGGCATTAGCCTCTCCATAAAAAACCTTCTGCACCATATTTAAAGTATATACCGCAGCCAGTATTATGCTTATGCCGGCAACGGCAGCAAACCATATATTAAATGTAAAGAGTCCGCTGAACATCATGAATTCTCCTACAAATGCATTGGTTAATGGCAGTGCAATATTTGCTAAAGCAATTACTACCAAAAAAATAGTTAAAGCCGGTGCTTTATGTGCAACACCACCCAATTCAGAAATTTTACGGGTGCCGGTTTGCTTTTCAACAAGGTCAACTATTATCCACATGCCTATAATATTAATACCATGACTGAACATTTGTATCATGACTCCCTGCAGGCCAATTTCTGTTTTGGTAAAAATAGCCGCACACATTAAACCGATATGTGCAATAGATGAATACGCAACAAATCTTTTCAGGTCATCCTGTTTAATAGCGATGAGGCTGGCGTAGATCATTCCAATTACTGAAAGCGCAATAACGATATTATCAAACCTGCTAACTGTGTCCGGAAAGATGGGCAATAACCAACGTATGACTGCAAACACTCCCATTTTTACCATGATACCGCTGAGCACCATGGTTGTAGATGTAGGCGCCTGTTCATAGGTATCGGGCTGCCAGGTGTGAAATGGAAATACAGGCATCTTTATAGCAAACGCAATAAAGAAAAGCCAGAAGAGCCAATTTTTTTCTGTTGGAGAAAGCAATGCAGAATAAACCGCATTCATAGAAAATGAATGTTCGGAAAATGTATATGCAGGCGCATGCATATACACATAAATAATACCTACCAGCATTAGCAGTGAACCTGCAAATGTGTACACAAAGAATTTAAATGTTGCCTGTATCCGCCGCTCTCCACCCCAACGGCTGCAAAGAAAGTAAGCAGGAATAACGGCGAGCTCCCAAAAGAAATAAAACACCAATAGGTCCATGGCAGAAAATACACCCATTAACCCGGCCTGTGTCAGCAGCATTAATCCGTAAAACACATTGGCGTTTTTATATTGCGTTTTATATGTAGCAATAAATATTAAGGGGAAAGAAACTGCAGTCAATGCAGTAAGCATATGGCCCATACCATCAAGCCCCACGCTGAAATTACTGCCCAGGTATTTTAACCAGAAATAGCTTACGTTATTCAGGTAAAAATGTTTACTGTTATCTGCATAGATAAGGCTTACGATCGATATTGCTAAAGTGATCAGCGAAGATAGAATAGCCCATGTTCTTACAGTTTTATCTTTTCGTATCATAAATGCCACCAGTCCCGCTACTAACGGGAACCAGATCAACAACTCAGGAAATGTTATCCAGATATTTTTGGGGTCCATATCTTGTAATTAGAAAAACAATTGAATAATAAAAAAAACTAAAATACCCAGCACCA
>JAYUYX010000021.1:0-17923 GCA_043752205.1 Chitinophagaceae bacterium | reverse complement strand
TTCACAGCTTCTTTTTTATTTCCAAAAAGTTCGATCAGTATTGAATCATTTACATAAGGTTCAGTATACCGGTATTTTTCAAAAGTAATATTCTTTGCAAACAGTTCATTTATAGAAACCGGCAGCGCTGGAATGAATCTTCCCATGATACCCTCAACTGCATGAGAAGGGATACTCCAGATTCGGAAAAAACCCAGTATGTGATCGATACGGAAAGCATCAAAATAATTACTCATCTGCTCGAATCTTTTACGCCACCAGGTAAAATTATCTTTTTGCATTGCCTCCCAGTTATAGGTAGGAAATCCCCAGTTTTGCCCCTTAGCAGTAAATGCATCGGGTGGCGCTCCTGCCTGTTCATTCATATGGTACAGGCCCGGTTCTATCCAGGCATCAACACTATTGCGGCAAATGCCAATGGGTATATCGCCTTTAATAATCACACCATTCTTATGTGCATATTCTGTTGCCCCTTTTAACTGCAGGTGCAGGTGATACTGGGTAAAATAATAAAAAGCGATCTCGTCATATTGTTTCTGCAGCGGACTAACCAATTTCTGCATTTCACTTTCATTATACACCGCATGGGTTTTCCAGACATTAAAATCGGCGGTTTTATATTTATCTCTTAAATATGAGAATGCAGCATAAGGTTCCAGCCAATGCCTGTTCAGTTCAAAAAAGGTGATGTATTGCAGATTGTCTTTAAAATTTTCTTTCTGAAATTTATACAGCTCTCTTATTGCAGCGATCTTTATTTTCATCACTTCCTCGTAGTCAAGTTCCGCCAGTTTATTCAATTGCTTTTTCTTAACCGAAAGCTGTGTAACAACAGCAGCATTCGCTGTACCTGCCACCGTTTCAAGGTTTAACAGTAAAGGATGTAATGCAAAAGCAGAAATAGCTGAATAGGGGTATGAATCTTTCCAGCTGTATGTTGCTGTAGTATCATTTACCGGCAGCAGCTGTATCATTTTTAGCCCGGTGTTTTTAGCCCAGTCAATAAGCAGTTTAAGGTCATTGAACTCCCCTGTACCAAAACTTTTTTTAGTACGCAAACTAAAAACAGGAATAGCTACCCCGGCGCCCTTCCAGTTTACATTATCCAATTTAGCAAATCCATCATGTATAATTGTAAAAGCGTCCTTGCCATCCTCATTTAAAATTATGCGGTTGTTTCCATCTTCAAACCTGCTAAACTTTTCTGTATCGCTATTATAAATACCATATTTATAGCCTACAGGGAAAGATACCTTGCTAAGGTCAAGCTGAATTATCCACCAGTTATCTTTTTTGGTAAGCAATAAGACATTCGCCTTATCCCAATCATGCAAAGCATGTGATGAGCCGCTTATACAGATCACTTCATTCTCCTGCAATACCGGGGCCTTTACCTTAAGCTCATGCGTGACAGTACCTGCAGTTTTATTAGCAGATCTTTTAAGGATAGCTTTTCTCTTCAATAAAATATCGGCAAAAGGCGCAGTAAAAAAAACATTTTCAAATGCGCCTGAGTAATTCCATTCATCTGTAAGTACAACCTTGGATGCTTTTACTTTATCCAACTCTATTACACGGTCACAACCATATTCCTGAATGTATTCCCCGTTTTCATCCTCTAAAATATATTTATAACAAAGCGGTTCCTGCAGTTCATCACCGATGATCTCAATACTTCCGTGCCACAACTGGTCATTTAAGTAAGTAAGTGCAAAAGGCCTGGAAACATCATCATTACCAAGTAAAGCTGTGTTACCGGTAACAAAAAGGCTTTGTCCAAACTTGGTAGAATACCTTAAATAAAAATGTAAAATCATCCAAAAGGGTTAAGAATCGGCAATATACCACTTTACAGAAAAAATTTACTTAGAATCTGTAAAATTTCAGCCAATAAAAACTTCTGCCTTATATTTGCAAAAAATATTTAAAATGGGAACAACCAAAAAAAGAACCGGGCTTTACTGGGTATTATTTTTAATCTCTGTTGCTTTATTTTTTATCATACTCTTTTCGCCGTATGGATCATGGGTATCTATGATGTTACCTTTTAATTTTACTTTTTTTGCTTTAGCGCTCGATCTCATGTAAGCAAATTTAAAAATCATATATGCCATTCGCTTCCAGGTGAATGGCTTTTTCATTCCCTTATCAGTTTGCCACTATAAAATCGGGACGGCTGATAAAACTGCTTCGGAATTTAAACCGGATATTGCTGTTCAACTCTACTTTCCACCCTCTCATCTCTCCATTTGTTCTCGGGAAATAATACCCTTTTAATTCTATTGTTCCAAATACCAGGTTTTCGTTTCTGGTTCGTACGCCCCCTCCCAGGGCAGTAAAAATATCGCTTTTCTCCAGGCCTTTTTTTACCGGGTTCACCAAGATAACATCGGTAAATACAAACGGCGCAAACCTGAAGCCCGCAATTTTTGTTGTATTATAAAAAACCCATTCTGATTTAAGCGTAGCCCTAAGGTCGGAAGTAAGCGCTCCATTATTAAAATAGGGCAGCCCATAAATACTGTTTAAGAACAATGGAGCATTTAAAACAGGATTTTCCTGCACGGTAAAACCCGCATTTATAAAAATTCGCTGATACCAACTCCTGCTCAGTTTTCTCAACCGGGTAAAATGATTTACATCGAAGAGGAAATCAATGTCCTCAAAATGCTTCCTATAAAAATACCCCCCCAATCTTACTGTATAAGTGCTATAATAACCCTTTTTTTTAAAATTAGCTAAGGTTAGGTCTACACCGGCATAGGGCCTTTTTATATTCTGCTTGTTTACATAGCCGGCTGTAAAGGCCGCACTGAATCCTTCGGGGATATCTTCATTACGGCCAAAACCATAAATGAAATTTGATTTATAAAATACCTGTTTGAAAATATTGAGCGAAGCAAGCGCACCGGTAAGATCTGTGAACCGGTAATCGAATTGAGTTTTAAATACAGTTGGTATAGTAATAAAGTGTTGTTTAAATGCACGGATAGCAACGAACCGATGTACACGTATTTCTTTATTGGCATATAGCGAACGCTTATTGTCTAAGCTATAACCAAACCATGCATCAATATTATAAGATGCGTATTTGATATCAGATTGGTAAAGTGAATCAGTATGATATACATTCCGGGTACGCTGGTAAGACCACTCCAATGCCCCCGTTGTAGGAATATAAGGCGTAACAATTGGCTTTTCAAACCTTGTATATATTATTGTCTCCTGATTTCTGCCGCTGCTGAAAGCATACCTGTAATCCTGGTAACCCGACACCCAATCAATGAAAGAGCCGCCAATATTGCGTCTTATCAATTCTCCGCCAACTGCATTATTAGGTGAGCGGGGATTTTCGTAATACCCGCTTATTAAAATACGACTGCCACTACCTAATAAATTTTCTTCCCTTAATTCTACTCTGCCTTTGTCTTTACTGCTGATAGAAAGTCTGCCGCCAATGGAAAAAACATCTTTGGTTAACACAATCACATCCACAGAATCATCACTGCTCTCGGCCAGGGCAACCAAAATACGGGCATCCTTAATGTAAACCAGGTCTCGTAAATACCTTTCATTATCTGCAAGCAAATAAGGAAATAAAATATCGCCTTCGCGGAAGAAAAGATTTTTCTTAATTACTTTATCTGATGTGTTTTTATGAAATACTTTGGCAACTGTAATTCCAAAATTATTTTTTATATGCGTGGTATCATTAATATCATACTCAAAACCCAGCCTTACAGTTTCTATACTGCGGATCACTTTGCCCCTATATTGTAAAAACGGATTTTCAACTTTTACCGGTGCTTCCTCGGGTGGTGTTCGTGAAATACTTTTTCCAAACCTGCCCAGTAAACCTTTTTTTTTGGCGAGAAAAAAGGTGTCGGCTTTCTCAGGTTCCTGTGCAAAGGCATCTTTATTTATTAATACTAATACAGCCAGCGAGATAATTGTATAGAAACCTTTTTTGATCATGGATACTTTGAAAATGAAAAATAAAGATATCTGTTATTGAATTAAAATCACAAAACCCACATACAATAACAAATTTTTTGCCAATTAAGCTCTAAAGCCTTGCGCTGCATATTGCCCTGACGGCTATTTATAAAAGTCTTACTATCAATAAGGTTTCATTTTGGCACGATATTATCATTCTTTGTATATATTATTAAACACTTTATTTATTACAAACGGATAATTATGAAAAAAATGATTCTATTGCTGTCAGGTATAATAATTGCCTTCAGCATACAAGCGCAACAGCGCCAATCGCAAAGAATGGGTGCAGTTTATATTACAGTTAATGGGAACAAAAATCTACAGGTTGCCATTGATGGAAACGTTTATAGTTTTAACAACAGTACAAGCTCTGTACATAAAACAGCTCCTATTACTAACCTTGCAACAGGTATGCACATATTAACCTTTACGAAAACCGAATCAAATGATGATCGCAGTATAGATAATATGGCTACCCAGTTCAACCTCAGGCGCAATTTTGATATGTATATCAACGTAAATGCAAACGGTAGCCTGGAACTAATTGAAAAAAGAAAAGGCGCTACAGGAAGTATTAATACACCTATGAGTACTACTAATTTTAATACTTTAAGCAGGAACCTGAGAGCACAAACCAACACTCAAAGCAGGAATGCATATTTAACAACAATTTTTAACAGGCCTAATACATACTTTACTACTATACAGGTGGTACAACTATTACAACAAATACGTTCTGAATCAGACAGGTTACCACTTGCTAAATTATCTTATCGTACTGTAACCAATCCAAATAATTTTAGCCCGGTATATGGCCTCTTTAGTGTAGCTGCAAACAGGGCGGCGCTTGAAGAATTTGTAAATTATTATGATGAAGATGAAGATATAGATGATGGTAATGGAAACGGAAATGGTAATGGTAATGGCAACGGCAATGGATCTACCAGCAACCAGGCAATGTCTGACAGCTATTTTAATAATTTATACCAAACCATCAGAGGCCAATATCCTATGAGCACTCAGGTAATTTCAATTAACAATGCATTTACTGCATCTGGTAATTATTTTACTGCAACCCAGGCAAGCCAGTTAATTCAATTAGTTAGTGCAGAAATCAGCCGACTACAATTAGCCAAAATATCTTACCGCACAATTGTTGATCCAGCAAATTTCAGTGCGGTTTCTAATCTATTATATTCTCAAAGCAGCAGAGATGAATTGACGGCTTATATAAACAGCGGACAAAGTGGAACTGGCAGCGGTAGTGGTACAACCACCCGGACCCCTATGAGTGAGAGTGAATATAATACCTTATACCAATCGGTAACCGGTCAGTTTATGCCATTTGCAAAAATGACACAACTCACGAGTATCTTTAGTAATGCATCGTATTATTTTACCAGCAGCCAGGTAAAAAACCTAATACAATTAGTAAGTAGCGAGAGTAACAGGTTACAGTTGGCAAAGTCAGCTTATCGTAATACTGTTGACAGGGCAAATTATGCTCAGCTTAATGATCTGTTTACTATACAATCTTATAGAACTGAATTAAATGCCTATGTACAGGCATACAGAGATTAAATAAAACATTATTAAAGGCATATTGGGCTGGCTGAAAATTTAATTTTCAGCCAGCCCTTTTTTATAAAGCATCACTTATCTTGCCATAAAATAATTATATGCATCAATTTAAAATACTGCCGGTATTGCTCTTGTTTTCTTTTACAAATTTATTTGCACAAGTTTCTGCGCCCATTGACAGTGACGGACCAGACAATAAAATATTTACTAAGGTAGATGTAGAAGCAAATTTTCCGGGTGGTAATGATGCCTGGAGAAAATACCTGATAAAGAATCTAAACCCTGATGTGCCTATAAATAATAACGCTCCTGCAGGAAAATATACCGTGATAATAAAATTTATAGTAAGCCTCAATGGCAGCTTATCTAACATACAGTCAGAAACAAATATGGGCTATGGTATGGATCAGGAGGTTGTACGCATTATACAAAGATCGGGTACCTGGACACCGGCATACCAAAATAAAAGGCCTGTAAATGCTTACCGCAGGCAGCCGGTAACATTTGTTGTTGCCGAAGATGGGTTTACCATCAGTACAAAACAACCTTATACCCTTTTCACCGGTGAAAACATGATTTATGTAGATGCTGGTAAGCGCAACAAAAGCAATTTAAGACTTAGCATATCTGATGGAACCATTTCACCTACAGATGATGAAGGATATTATATTGTACAGCTTAAAGAAACAGGCCGTGTTATTATTAAACTATACAGTACAAAAACCAATAATGAAATTGGTGCAGCCAGTTATGAGGTAAAGAAGAAAAATTAATGTACTTGTGGGAGTTGATATGATGAAATAATATGTCCAAAAAAATACAGTTGCATGAATATTATAAAAAGATGGATATACCTGCCCGCCTGTGCAGGCATCATAATTTTTATGTTTATACTCACCAGCTTATTGGATGTTGTACTTGCGGTTTTTTCCCAACGCTTTTACAGTACGGCCGCATTTATTGCCATATTTGGTGTGGGTGGCGTTTTTGCAGCCTTCTTCAGTTATACAAAAGCCATTGACTTTGCAGGTATTAAAAATGAATTCACCCGCTGGAGCACTATTGCGTTGATATGGATAGTGGCCCTGCTTTTTATTTTTCTTTTCTCTGTTTTAGAAGGAGGTGAGTACAAAGCGGCCTTTATATCTTTTGGTATAACCCTGGCATTAACCACACTTTTATTTATGAAAGGCGAAGTGGGATTTTAGTTGATAAGCCGGTGTAATCTTTTACAGGTTTACCTTACAGATCTTGCTCCCTTGTAATTGCTGTTTGCAGCCTGGTGCATAGTTACTGATGGTGAGCAGGAAACAAGAAAGGTTACGATCACAACAAGGATAAGTAGCGTTTTCATTGGTGTAGATTTTGGATTAAGAATAATGCCTTATAAATATAAACCTAAACCGAATGGCTTTTATTAGTAAATGCACTTGCGGTTTATACGGAATATATATAAGTGATTGGCAGCTAATAACTGCTGTTGTGAAATGTTAATAAATTAAACTGTATAGGCGTTATTTATTTTATCAGATTGCAATCTATCTTAGTACCGCAACTGTTGCAACTTCCCCCTCCGGCAATCAGCGGCCCGTACTTTCCTCCACCCTTGTATTCCTGCCAAAGCCGAACATAACCTATATAACAATCATTCTGGAATTTGAAGGCAACATGGATGTCGGGTGTCACATAACGTCTTAAAATAAGTCCAAGGTCATTTTTTTCAATCTGCCACAAAGTCCCCGTATAGCTGCCAACAGCAAATTTTAATAGTGTCATGGAACGTCCGGGCAGGTCTCTTTTGAGAATTGCACTTATGTTTGCATTGCTGAGCATGGGGTCCCCGGTTTTATTGGGGTTAGAAAAATAATCCGGCAGCTTCGACGCCCGGAAAGTATTCCTCCGCACCACCTCATCCCCTGCCTTACCATTATTCTTGAGTGTTTGTATATCGTTTGAATTAAAGTTGAATTTAAACTCGCTTTTAACCTCGGGCCATTTATCAAAGTCCTGCTGCTTGCCCCAGCCATCATAAGATTCTAAGAACAGCCTTACTGATATTGTATATTCCCCATCTGCCGGAAATGATTCCTGGTTGATGATAAAGTAAAGCGGACCTCCTGCTAAATTGCTGGTAAAATCCTCAGTTCCGCAAAGCGCGGTGGTAGCAGCAGCCGGGCTGGGCAGTATGTCGAAATTGAGGAAGCTCTTCTTTACATCATCTTCATTTTTAATGAGCATGTATTCCCATGAATTCTTGTGGCCCATCTGTTCGCCATTTTTATAAGATGTTACCCAATACCTGAGGTAATAATATTTGGTTTTAATACTGCTCATCTTAAATGCATCCAGCAGGGTCTGGTTATTGAGCTCTATCCGGCCGTAAATAAAATCACTCGATTTAAATGATGTCTTGTGGCCATCATGGTTGTTGGTAAAAGGCTTGTCAGAAAAATACATCTTAGCGCCGGATATTGTATTCATGGCCTGGTACTGGCTTTTAGCAGTAATAGTAAAGCAAAGCAGGCAGATAGCAATGATGAGCTTATTCATGATCTTAATTTTTTAATGAATAAATTAATTTCAGTTCCCTGAGATTGTTGAAATGATCTAAAGCGGGCTTTGGTAGGATACCGGGGGAGTAATGTATTTACTAAAGTAATAAAATATTTTAAAAAGCTGGGATTATTCCTAAATGTTTTGCTTAGCCGAAGCAATAAGGATAACCCGGAGTGGGATCCCATACCTTAAATGCCTGTTGCACAGTTTGTCCCTCTAATTCTATCCTTCCATAAATAAACTCTGCCGAAGTGAATGATCTTTTGCTGCCGGCATTACTTGTTTTAAAAGGTTGATTTGAAAAATAAATTTTACCCTTTACAGTATCTCTGCTTACGGGCAATTTATATGAAGTAAAGCTGATCAAACCCAGTATCATGAAAACGAAAATCAAATTTCTCATAACTGTTTATTTATAGTTCAATAATAAGGTTATGGTACAGTGTAGTAAGGAGGGAAGCTTAACTAAATGTAAATCTATTTTTTAATTGGCAGTCTTTTTATTTTAGTAGCAGCAATGATCCTTCGTTTTGCATAACCCAGCAGTTCATATATTTTTATGGCCCGCTCATTTTTGTGGCCGGTATGCAAAAAAGGGATGTCACCTGCCTGCAGGTTCTTATGATCCAGGTACGAAACCAATTGCTGTGCATATTTGCGCCCCTGGTAATCGGGATGGGTAACTACCGCACTTATTTCTGTTAAGCTATCCATGCTCAATCTTTCACCGGCTATAGCTACCAGTTTGCCTTCTTTGAAGATTCCGAAATAATCTCCCATCACCGGTGTGCCGGGTAAATAATAACCAGGGAATACAGTACTCACCAGTTCATACATCTCATCCCAGTGCTTTCTCTCCAGGGGTACCAGTTCTTCTGTAATTTTTTGTGCTACAGGGTTTTCGCAAACCATCTGCATACATTGTACAACAGTTTCTATTTGGTAGTTGGCCGGCAATGCGGGGAATTCATCAAAAAGAAAAAAAGATTCACCGGGTTTATATATTTGGTCGAATTGTGCTGTGATATTTTTTGCTGCTAAATTATATCCTGAAAATAAAACGATGCCCGGATCATAGCGCTTCAACTCGCCAGTACCTTCAGCAAACTTTGCATGGGTCTCTGTTAATGCATGCCAGGCAGGGTTGTCTAATTTTTTGTATTGATCAGGCATAAAGGCAAGTTAATAAGCAATTAGTAAAACATCTTGACTATTTATGGAAAGCAATCCAGGGCTAATTCATCTATCCTTTTATTCATTTTTGCATTGCAATTCTTACAAGTTTGTTTCATTTTTTTTGTCATCCTCTTTCTTATAGATCTATTGCGAACGTCCAGGGCCATCAGGCAGCTTTACACAGTATCATCATTCAACTATTTTCCAGTAAGAATTTTTTCTTGTGATCTTTCCGTTGTTGAACTCCCAAAGATCGCAGCCATTCACTTTTACCTTAACTCCTGCAGTTGTTGTTCCCGTAAGCGTCCATTCCGATACGCCCCTGTCGCCATCGGCCGATATCCAGTGAATATCCTCACCATAGTGAACATCAGGTATTCCCCTGAAACGGCCTGCAAGTGCCTCACGTACCTGAGCCTTTCCAATAAAACGCTTTCCCCAGGGTTCGGGCCCTCGTGGAAAATCAAAAGAACAATCATCGGAAAAAAATTCCATAATTGCATCCAGGTCATGCCGGTTGAAGGCATCAAGCACCTGCTTCATAGTTGCAGTAGTGATGGTCATTGTTGCTGATTTGGTTTGAGTTTGCAATGTCTTGACCTTCGGGTTGCTGTTACAACCAAAAAGACCTGGCAGCGCAGTAAATAGTAGTATTATCAAAAATTGTTTAATCATGGGTGGCTCGTTGGCACGGGCCTATTAAAGGAACAAAATTTTTTGATGATTACAAAACCGATCCGGGTTACTGTCGGGATTCCGGCATGCTTTTACTTCTCAGGCGAGTCTCTGGTAAAGGAGTCGCCGTATCTGTGATAAAAATAATTCATTAACGCCGAGTCCACTCAACACACATTTTCAGGCTGTGAGACTCTTCTAAAAAATGTGTATTGCAGCATGCCATGTTAGCTCAAGTTCTAATCTGGCATAGTTTTTTGAGGGTATTTAATACAAAGTGCCCCATATGAAAAAAGATAAAAAAGATAAAGCCACAAATCATCCGCAAAAAGGTGCAGACATTAAAAAAGGGTTGCCTGAAAAAAATGCGATGACAGATGCGGTTAAAAATTCCGCCCTGCAAACACCGGGATTGAACCAGGCCAACACCACAAGAGATGACCTGCTTCCTTCGGATGGAGATAATTTGACTAATACTTAGTTTTAGGTGTCTGGCCACTAAGCAGACTCTTTGACTTTAAAGTCGCTGTAATTATTCAGTCATTATTAAAATTGAAAGTGTTTCTAGTGGCCTGAGAGCATTGATCCACGTTCGTTTTGTTTTAAAAAACATTTTTGCCTTTTCCTGTGGTAACCAGGCTCAATAAACTTTCCTGTATCAGTTTGCTCCATCCATTTGAGCATGAATTATAACACTCAATATCAGGTGCTAATCCCAGGTGTGTAAAACGGAGTTGCGTTTTGTTATTTATTTCAGCAATGTCAAATCTTATTTTTGTGCCTGTCCACTCATCCTTCATTTCAAGAAAACTCAGTTTACTGTCAGTAACAAGCCACACAATTTTTTTGTTGGGAACAATTTCAATTACCTTTTGTTTAGAAAAATGAAACTCCTTCATACGGTAGGTAAACTCATCATCAAGCTTATCAGTGCTGCCTTCAATTTCTCCCTGCCACCAGCCACGTACATTATTAACAGCATTGAATACGGCTTCCGGAGTTTGATCTACAAAGAAAGTTGTGGTAAAATCTGGTGCTGCCAGGGCTTTTTCGTCGTCGGTCTGTGCTTTGTCTTTGCCATTGGGCTCCCCTTTACCGGTAGTAATTAAATTGTACAAACTTTTTTGAATGTAAGTGCTCCAGGAATTTTCACAAATATCATAACACTCGTATTCGGGAACCAGCCCTACATGGGTGAATTGGAGTTGTGTTTTATTATCCCTCTCCGATATTTCAAAAATAATTGTGTCGCCCTTCCATTCGCTCTTGTCTTCTGTAAAACTAAAATAGTTGTCAAGTACCTGCCACACTACTTTGCTGTTTGGAATAAATTCGGTAATTCTCATTTTGCTGCGATGCACATCCTGGTAATGGTAATTGAACTCATCATTGAGTTTGCTGGTTTCGCCTTCAATTTCTTCACTCCACCATCCACGAACATTGTTGATGGCGTTAAATACCTGGGTGGCAGTTTGGTCAACTAAAATGGTAGTTGTAAAATTTGCTGTAGTCATTGTTTTGATTTTTTTAAAGATTTATTTTATGATACCGGCTCTATCCAAGCAACACCAATTGCCCTGTATGGTACGCCAGGTGCGTGGTTCTTGTAATAATGATATTTAATTTATTGCGATGCGGTTCCTTGATAAAGTCTTCGGCAGAAACAGCAGTATGTTTTTCAAACCAACCGACTGATTGTAAGCCCTCAAATTTTTGCTTTAACAGCTCACATTGTTTGCTCCAGGTGGTTCTCAATTCTTTTGCTGAAGGTATCTGTACAACTAATTTATCGGGAGATTTGATAAAGGGTTCATACAGTTCAGGATATAATTTGTCTCCCATATCTAATAATACCAGCATGTCGTCATGCACAGCAATAAGGTGTCCTAATAAATATATTCCCCTGTTTTTACCCGGTGTAATTTCTTTTTCTAATTGTTCGTCGGTAAGTGAAGTAAGCAGCGTATCACAATTTTTTATTGATCCATTCCACCTGTCAAAAACCATTTTAATCATCGTTTCATTTATTGTCATTGTTATACAATTTTTATTTTTAAATATTTTGTATTGCAAATCTATGTTCCAAAAATTATACTGAAGGGGTGTAAAATGGACTTTGTAGTGGGTTGTTTTGGACAATGATAATTTCTACCTTTATAAAAAAAAGAGAGCCATGAAACATCTTACTATAATAGTTCCGGATGGAGATAACAACATAAGCAGCATTACCGGTACTTATGAAATATTTAAAAAGGCCAATCAATACCGGAAGGATCAGGGCAAAAAGGAATTGTTTACCATTCAGTTAGCCGGCATTTCAAAAAAAGTTGAATTCAGCGAAGGCTTGTTTACGGTGACACCGCATACAAACATTGCTGCAATAACTAAAACCAACCTTATTGTTATTCCCTCATTAAATCATAATTATCAAAAAAGTGTAAAGGGCAATCAGAAATTGATTGATTGGATTGCGGAACAATATAGGGACGGTGCTGAAATAGCTACCATTTGCACAGGTGCCTTCCTGGTTGCTTCTTCCGGTTTATTGGATGGAAAAAGTTGCTCTACCCATTGGTCTGTTGCGGATAATTTCAGAACCATGTTTCCAACTGTGAACTTGCAAACTGATAAATTAATTACCGATGAGGCCGGGATTTATACAAATGGTGGTGCTTATTCTTTTTTAAACCTGGTGATATACCTGGTAGAAAAATATTATGACAGGCAAACAGCCATTTTTTGTTCAAAAGTTTTTCAGATTGAAATGGACAGGAATAGTCAATCTGCGTTCACAATATTTACAGGCCAAAAATCTCACGGAGATGAAATGATAATAAAGGCACAGGCATATATTGAAAGTAAACTGCATGAAAAAGTATCTGTAGAGCATTTGTCTGCCGGGTTCTTTGTAGGCAGAAGGAATTTTGACAGGAGGTTTATTAAAGCCACAGGAAATACACCAATTCAATATGTACAGCGGGTAAAAATTGAGTCGGCAAAAAAAGCAATTGAAACCGGCCGCAAAACCATTAATGAGATAATGTATGAAGTTGGTTATTCAGATGTGAAAGCGTTTCGGGAAGTATTTAGAAAAATTACAGGTATGTCGCCTTTGGAATACAGAAACAGGTACAATAAAAAAGCAATGGTTTAAATAACTGCTATTCCCCTTCAATTTTTATTGCTTAATTTTTTCCAGCAGTTTCATTTTAAGTTCATCATACTCCTCCCTTGTTATTTCCCCTTCCCTTAACAATGTAAATAATTTTTCTATTTCGGCGGCAACAGCTGCTGTTCTTTTATTCCTGAATTCTTCCGGTACTATTAATTCACCAGGTGATCCATCAAAATTATTTATAGCCCTGTCAAAATTAATATCAATGCCTACAACACTCTTTGATCCATCTTTATAGGTAATGGTTCCTGTTATTCCAATGTAGCAGTTTCCCAGGCCGGTGATTTTATAATCATATAATTCCTTAACCGTGATGCTTGTATTTTTATAAATGGTATTAGGCAGGTGAATGCCCCCGTTTTCCAACTTGATATACTGGAACTTCTTACCTTTCGATGCGGAACCCGAAGCCAGGTACAACACCTGGCCTTTGTAAATTTTATATCCGCTGCTGGTATACACTGTGTCATTCTCAAACCTGGGCAGCATTTCCTGAGCTCCTGCTAATAACGGGCATAGAAAAAATATAAATGCTAGTTTCTTCATGATATGATCAATAGAATGAATAATAAAGGTATGGCTTATAACAGATTCCCAAATTAGCTATTTTTTTTCTGGCAATATCCTGGTGCACCAGTGATCCCGTTAAGATGTTCAACACAACAAGGGAAAAAAGTAGATAAAATATTAACTTACGTAATAATTCGCCTAACTAATTTTTTATGAAACTAATTGCTTGTATGCATAAATACATTCTCTTCCTTTTTATTCTTCCTATATCAACAAAAAGTTTTTGTCAAAAAACTGTGTTTATTGAAAAATATGTTATGCCTGCACAGATCAAGGCGGGACAGGTTATTATAGAGATGCCTTTTGGCTATTCTAATATCCTGAATGTTTTTGGAGACACAGCAGGTTTAAAAACCGCCGGTGATATTTTTATTGATGTGGCCTGCACCGATTACCCCATCAATGCATCTTTACAGGTGCTGAATAAAAACCGGGTTGCATCTTTTTTGAAGCGTTTTCCGTTCATTGAAGAAGGCCAATTGGCTCAGGTAAATTTCTTTCAGCAAACTGATGGTGCCCAAAGAGAAAAAGCCATGGCGATGTTTCACGGTTTGATTATAAAGTTCAGACCTAAGCAGTCTGCATTAAATGCAAAAGCTGAAGTTGTAAAACTGGAAGAAATTGTACGATCAGGATTACCCGGCCCTGTTGTTAAACTCACAACAGTTGCTAAGAAAAAAGACAGCCCCCTCACCGACCCCGAAAAATTATATGCAAACAGGCCACGCAAATTTGTAAATGGAACCTGGTATGTACTGGTTGGCAGGGGTGGTATTGCATCTGCAGATAATGATACGCCAAAAAAGTCGCCACTCGACTCATTTATAACCCGTGACCCGAAAGATGCTTTAGATGAAGGATTGATAAACAAAACCGAGTATAAAGAATTTAAGCGGTCAAGTTCCATCCGTATCTATTATCCCAGGTGGGTGGAACTGCATTCGGTGGTACCAAAAAGGTCTGTTGCTGAAAAAAAGCAGTTGACAATTACCATAACAAATGCAATTCCCGATTCTTCCATTTTAAAAATACTGGACAGGACAGGTTGGGAAAAAGCCACCATTATATGTGATGTAACGGGCAGTATGTACAAGTACACTTCACAGGTTTTGTTGTGGATAAAAGCAAGCCCCGTTGGCAGCCTGTCAAAGAACTTTGTATTTTTTAACGATGGCGATAATATGCCTGATAAGGATAAAAAATTAGGCAATACCGGCGGCATTTATTCCAGGAGCTGTAGTACTTATGCTGAGGTGGAAAGTTTGCTTAAAACCACCATGTTAAAAGGCGGTGGTGGCGACTATCCTGAGAATAATATCGAAGCTTTGCTGAAGGCAGAAAAAGATTTCCCTGCAACTGAATTCCAGGTTATGATCGCCGATAACTGGGCGGCAATAAAAGATAAAGTGCTTTGGCAGTATCTTACAAAGCCAGTAAGGATAGTGGTTTGCGGTGCCACGGAGTTTAATGTACATATCGATTATTTGAACCTTGCTAGAAAAACAAACGGTTCTATTCATTTAATGGAAAGCGATCTGTACAACCTTTCCGGGTTAAAGGAAGGAGAGATCTTACAAGTTGGCAAAAATAATTTTGTTGTTAAGAACGGAATGTTTGTTGAGACGGGAGATGCGTATAATAAATAAGAACAGCAAAAAAACCATACGCCATGGTTCGTGTCTCGACGAACCCTTTTTGTATTCGTTTACGGTCGTGAAGATACGAACCGAAGCGAACGGGTTTGAATTCTGAACAGCGTCTCTCCTATGGTTTGTGCATTGGCCAGGACGCTGCTTTTCGTTGACGCAACGTCCCGTTCCTGCGGCGTTGCCGGAAAAAAGAGGCTTAAAAAGGGGCGTACTTTTTGTACGTTGGCAACCTGATGGCATGATAAGTTGTCCCTTTTAAACAATGTTGTAAAAAAGAAACAAGATGAAAGCAGAGTTCACCAATGAAAGAAGAAAACTACTTGTATCCATAGAAAGATTGCTTGAAGTTCCAATGATCTTTTTAGGATTTGTATGGCTCGTATTGCTTATTATAGAATTGATATGGGGGTTGTCCAAACCATTGGACTATTTGAGCCTTACCATCTGGTTTGTTTTTATTGTTGACTTTATAATCAAAATTATTCTTGCTCCGGTTAAACTTATTTTTCTAAAAAAGAATTGGCTTACAGCCATTTCACTGCTTATCCCTGCATTAAGAATATTCCGCATTTTCCGATTTGTACGTTTGTTGAGAAGTATAAGAGGCATTCGTTTAGTTAGGGTTGTTTCTTCCATTAACCGTAGTATGAAGAGCCTTGCGGCTACCATGAGACGTAGGGCTTTTGGTTATGTTTTTTTATTGACCCTTGTAGTAATATTTGCCGGTGGGGCTGGTATGTATGCCATCGAGAAAGCTTATCCTGAGTTTGACAGTTATAGTATGGCGTTATGGTGGACAGCTATGAGGGTTATTACTGCAGGGAGTGAATACTACCCGTCCACACCTGAAGGCAGAGGACTTGCCCTTCTAATAGCAATATTTGGCTATGCAATTTTTGGTTATGTAACGGCTACATTAGCAAGCTTTTTTATCGGAAGAGATGCAGAAGAAAAAAATACAGCCTTAGCCGGTACCAAGGATGTAGCTGAATTAAAAAATGAAATTGCTGCACTTAAAACTGCCATTAACAATCTGGTATCAAAATCCGGATGATACGGATGATCGTTTAATGCGTTCGTTTCTTCCCCATGGTTCGTGTCTTCACGAACCATTTATTGATCCGATTTCGGTCCGTGAAGACACAAACCCAGGTGGAGTGATTCTGGTGGAATACTTGCCAGTGGAAAAAAAATTCTTTACCTTGTTCCACTAAATCAAAGCATATGAATCCAAATAAAGCATTATGGGAGAAAGGCGACTTTACAAAAATTGCTGAAACCATGCGTGAAAGCGGCGAAGCGCTGGTAGCCCGATTGGGCATTACGCATGGCATGCATGTACTGGACCTTGGTTGTGGTGATGGTACAACAGCCATCCCAGAAGCAAAGCTGGGCGCCACTGTTACCGGGGTGGATATTGCGGCGAACCTGGTGGAAGCCGGTAC
This sequence comes from Chitinophagaceae bacterium, assembly GCA_043752205.1. Taxonomy (GTDB): domain Bacteria; phylum Bacteroidota; class Bacteroidia; order Chitinophagales; family Chitinophagaceae; genus Ferruginibacter. The sequence continues at coordinate 1,097 of JAYUYX010000021.1, read as the reverse complement.
CAAACGTGCCCAGGATGAAGGACTGCATAATTGTAATTTCCAGGAGGGTGATGCAACGGATCTGAATGCATTAAAAGATGGATCATTCGACGTTGTGGTTAGCATCTTTGGTGCCATGTTTGCTCCAAAGCCTATGGAGGTTGCTAAAGAAATGGTTCGGGTAACAAAACCGGGTGGCAGGATCATTATGGGTAACTGGATACCTGGCGACCCAACATTGGTAGCACAGATACTAAAGATCGTTTCGACATATACACCGCCCCCTCCAGAAGGTTTTATCAGCCCGATGTTATGGGGTGTAGAAGCTAATGTTACCGAGCGGTTTACCAATGCCGGCGTGCCGGCTGAAAATATTTCTTTTTTACGGGATACCTTTTCATTCATTGCTCCCATTACTGCAGCAGAATTTGTGAACCGGTTTAAAAACTTTTATGGCCCAACGATGAATGCCTTTGAAGCAGCTGAAAAAAATGGAAAGTCTGAAGAACTGCAACGTGAACTGGAAGACCTGTTTAACAGCCAGAATAAAAGTACCGGCAGTGAAAGCATTTCTATTCCTGCAACTTTTTTACGGGTAACAGTTACACGACCTTAATTCCAAACACACATGTCCCGAAGCATTTCGGGAGTTCCGCAGATTTAAAAGGATTAAAAATTATGGAAGAATTGTAGAATCCTCTTCCAGAATTTCAATTGTTTTCTTTGCAGCAGCTAAGCGGATTTTTTTATTTTTATCTATCAGGCGAGCAATGAGCCATTTTTCCAAACGATGATGTGCAGGAATTAAAATCGCAGCAATACAAACCATAATTAATAACATTACAACGGGTGAATGATTTGTAAGATTACCCAGGTATGGATGTAATACAAGATTAATAAATTCAAAAACGATTAATAAACCAATAATGCCAAAATATTTTATCAGCCGTTCATTCACAATAATGCTCCTGCTTAGCAGGAGGAAGAAAATAAGAAATGTAATTATCCCGATTGCAATTGCAGCGTATTGTATATTATGCTTTCTTTCTTTATTTATTTTTTCTTTTTCCACCATAATATCTTTCTGTCTTAAATCTTCCTGGATACTCATGGCCTGC
>JAYUYX010000020.1:0-3011 GCA_043752205.1 Chitinophagaceae bacterium | reverse complement strand
TGCCGCTCTATAAATCCCTGTAATGTACAGGCAAAAAATGTTGTACCTGACCCAATTCGTAAAACGACGCACTGCTATGTTCATAAGAAACAAAATCCATAGCCAGATTCCATTTACCACTGACAGGGTTATTATGAATGTAATTTATTTTCTGCATTAAAAACTTATCAGAAAATATTGGTTTTGCATCAAAGGATTGCTTAAATACTTTATGAAGCTGGCCTTTCTTTTTTTCACGCTCAGTTAGCGATTCCCTCAATAATTCAAGTATAGCTGCTTCTTTATTCACTTCAAGCCTGTTCACTATTTCATATGCTATAAAACGTTTTCCATTTCCGATAATTTTATTCAGATCAAAATCAGCTGTTGGAAAATGCAATGAAGATGATTGGGCATAATTGCATAGGCAACTACAGCTATGTTTTCCTGTTTTAAAATTTTAAACCAATTATAAATCAGGTCATAACTTTTTGTTGTTTCAATTAATGGAAGCCAGTTAATACAGGTAAACGTACAGAAGTACATAGAATAAACATCACTGTGTTTGTATTTAACTGACATACTTTAAAGTTAAAGAATTGAGATAATTATTGTGCAGGAGTCTTCAAACATCGGGGTTTCGCAGATAGATTTTTTTTGATAAATAAATTTGGTTTGCGAAAACCCCGCTGAGACAACAGAAAAATTAATGTAAGCGAAAGAGATGAGCAGGAAATATTTAAATAAGGCAGCCGGATAAATTAATTAAACAGACAACAAAGATTATTCATATTCCTCGCCTGGTAACAGTTTTTATTAACCAGTGCTAAGATCTATATTATGTACGAAGCCGGGCAATACTTTTGCCCGGCTTCTTTGTTTATAATAACCGTAGTAATAAAACTTTTATTGACCCACAGCTATCAGTTTGCTTTTAATACTTTGTGTTGCAGTAATGCATCAGCTGTAATTATTTTAATAAAATAAATACCATCCGATAATTTAGACAGGCCATTATACTTAATATCATTATTCCCTTCTTTTGCCTGAACCTGTTTGGTTACCACTACCCTGCCTTCCATATCTATCAGCTGAACAGTTATTAACTGCGCCTGTTGTAAAACAAAACTAAGGTTAATGGTTTCAGTAAACGGATTGGGTTTTATACTTGTTAATACAATTCCTTTTGTGCGGTATCCCATAAATACAATTACATTACTGTAAGAGAATTTACCATCATTGTCTATCATTTTTAACCGGTAATAGTTAAGAGCGGCAAAAGGTTTTGTATCGGTAAATGTATATTGCTTGTTGCTGTTACTGTTTCCGGTTGCCAGCACATTGCCAATGTTTTCAAACAAAGAGCCATTGGCACTGCGTTCAATTTCAAAACGGTTTACATTAGCCTCGTTTGCCGTTGTCCAGTCTAGTAAAATATTATCTGCTTGTTTTTTGCCCTTAAACTGAATGAGTGTTAATGGCAAGGTATTGGTGCTTACATTCACAGTTCCGTTTGATGATACCGCACTGCACTGAGTTACACCTGATAATGATGTTGACCTGAAAACAATATTAAAGTTTCCGGCAGTAGTAAACAAATTGGTAGTAATAGAGAGGTTGCCATTTGATGTTGCCCATTTACCCTGTCCAAATGTTTGGCCGGTTGCAGCATCGGCTACTGCATAGAACGAGCCAGCAACTGCATTTGTAATAGTATAGGTTATAGTTTGGTTGCGTGCAATATTCATGTTAGCAGGAGTATAAACCGGTGCAACCGGTGTGGGCGAACAGGTAATTGCCAAAGCCGATGCAGGACAAAGTACTTCCTGCTTTCCGCTTTCCTGTACACCGATAGACAATACGCCATTTGAATACAAGGTGTTATTGATGGTATTGTTTACAGTAATTGGTCCCCATGCCGTGGTTGATGTTGAGGTGCTTCCTATAAGTTGTCCATCTAAATAAAGATTTACAGTAGATGTACTGAATAAGCCGGTAAGCGTACCGGAAATAGCAGTTGCACCAGATGCCACCGGGCCGGTAATAGATCCGCACCTGCCAACGGCAGTTGGTGCCAGCGTTGCAAAAGAAGCCGAGTTACCGCTTAATCCACAGCTACCGTTTTGTGCATTGGCATAATAAGTTGTAGCTGCAACTGCCACGTATGTAGCCGGCGTTGTACCTGCGTTACCGGTTGACCAGGTAGCGTTTGCCTGAACCAGCGTGGTTGCAACCAACGTATTGCCCGATGTATAAACCCTTATGGTTGTACCGGTAGGTGCTGTGGAAGTGCCGGTGATAGGTGCGCCTGCGGCAAGCTGGCTGTTATTATCTGCATTTATTAATGGTGTATTGGTAAAACAACTTACAGTATAAATAGAAGTTTGATTTGCACACATGCTGGTGCTTACTGTACCGGTGTTTAATTCTACTAAAATATAAAGTTGTTGCCCATTTAAAAGGTTAAGGCCGGTAAAACTAAATACGCCCCCGGCAGATGAAGTTACGGTTTGTGCCATTATTCCGTTTATGTATAAAGTGGCTGTTGCGTTGGCGGTAGTTGTACCAGATATTGTTTTGGTAGCTGTTGTAAAAATTGAATTGGATGGAGCTGTAATTACAGGCACCGCCAGCGAACCGGCAAGTGCACCTCCTCCATTACCATCTGCGCAAAAATAGGCGGGTAAAGAGTTACAGCCTGCGGCATTGGTATAATAAACTTTGTACGATCCCGAATTTAATGGTGCCCCTGCACTGCAACCACCTGAAAATTGCCAGGTAATATTGGGGCTTGTGCCGGTATTGGCCCCAAACAGGCCAGTGCCATTGGTAACACTGTTATCTAAAACATTGCGGGTTACATTATTAACATGCACTATCCAGCCGGTACTTAAATTTGTTCCGTTAATACCCTTAGTTCCAGTGGTACAGGTTAAAACCGGTGTTGGTGGTATATTAGATGCATTGCAGGTAGATGCTGCAACTGCATTGCTGGTTAAGCACATGGTTTCGCCGGTTGCCACTGCTTTGGC
>JAYUYX010000019.1:0-37723 GCA_043752205.1 Chitinophagaceae bacterium | reverse complement strand
CGAATCATCTAAAAAAAAAGTCTCTACTTATTAGGTAGAAACTTTCCTTGTGACCGCGTTAGGATTCAAACCTAAAACCTTTTGATTCGTAGTCAAATGCTCTATTCAGTTGAGCTACGCAGCCATTTTTTAGGAGAACGAAGATAGGAATTAATTGTATTCTTTCAATCCGATTAGACATAAATAATACTGGCATCTTTTTTTTTATCAGTTATTCTTTTTATACATTTTTATTTTTATTCAAAAGAGCAGATCACTTTTCTCGGGAATTCTAAATAGAAATAATTACTACAGGATATTAGTTATTATTTGAATTGTAAATTCGAAATCCATAAGAATTGACCTGATTATTAATATTATCATCAGGAAACAAATAAAGTATTTAATAACTCCATACCAAAAACATCCCCTGCAAAATGCAGGGGATGTGTGTATGAACCGTTACGGTTGTATTGGTTTTGTTTTATCTGGCAATCACTATCTGGAACACACCGCTTTCCTGGGTATTGTATACGTACAGGAAGTAAGTACCGCCCGGTAATCTAGAGAGGTCCATTGGAATCATGCTGCCATAAACAAGGTTCTTAAATTCATAATTACCCAGTTCCTGACCTCGGGTAGATACTACTTTAACCTTGAACTCCTTGTACTGGTCACTGTTGAACTGGATACTAAATTTCCCATTATTGGGGTTTGGCCATATTCTGATAGCAGTCTGGAATATATTGTGACGCTCGATACAGTCATTAACAGTAACATTTACATAAGAAGTACCCGTGCACCCACTGGCATTTGTTACAGTATAGCTTAATGTATGTACACCTTGTCCAGCTGCTGTGGCTGAGAACGTACTACCGCTTACTCCCCTGCCACTCCAAGTACCACCAGCAGGTATAGCTCTCAGATTTACAAGCGTGTCTGTTAAACATACCCGTGGAGGAACTCCGTTAAATACAATATTTGGCTGGGGAGTCACAATTATATTAAAGTTTCTGGAAGCTCCCGTACAAATTACACCTCCATTATTAAAGCTCGGTGTTACGGTGATGGTGGCCACTACAGCCCCATTGCCTGTATTGATCGCTACAAAAGCGGGTATATCACCAGTACCGCTGGCACCAAGGCCGATGCTGGTATTGTTGTTCGTCCAGGTATAAACTGTACCAGGTATAGATCCAGTAAATATAATTGGAGTAGTTGTACTTCCTGCACATATCGGCTGACTTGGCGGCTGGTTAACTGTTGGTGTAGGATTAACTGTAATTGTAAAGCTTACCGATGTGCCCGTACAACCTGCTCCTGATGGCGTTACCATAATGGTTGCCGTTATCGGGGCTGTTGTTGTATTGGTGGCGGTAAAGCTGGCGATATTACCTGTGCCTGATGCTGCAAGACCGATAGCAGTATTGCTGTTTGTCCAGCTATATACAGTACCAGTTACAACCCCGCTGAATGTGATGGTAGCAGTTGGCGATCCGTTACACAAAGCTTGATTGGCTACAGCATTTACCGTTGGAGTTGGATTTACTGTGATAGTAAAGCTGGTAGATGCTCCAGAGCAGGTAACTCCTCCATTGGTATAGCTTGGTGTTACTGTAATCATAGCAACTACCGGTGAATTGGTATTATTGGTGGCTATAAAGGCTGGTATATTGTTGGTACCTGCGGCACCAAGACCAATAGATGTATTGTTATTAGTCCAGCTATATACCGTACCTGCTACTGGACCGCTAAATGCTACAGCGGATGTAGTGGCTCCATTACACAATACCTGGTTGCTTACAGTATTTACAGATGGTAAAGGATTTACTGTTATTGTAAAACTCATTGCTGGGCCCGTACACGTTACACCACCAGCTGTAAAGCTGGGTGTTACTGTTATGGTCGCAACTACCGGTGCAGTGGTCACATTGGTGGACGTGAAGCTTGCTATATTTCCTGTACCCGTAGCCCCAAGGCCGATAGTGGTAGTGTTGTTCATCCAATTGTATACTGTTCCAGCAGCACTACCCGTAAAGATTATGGCTATTGTGGGCGATCCGGTACAAAGCACCTGACTAGCTACCTGATTTACAATGGGTGTTGGATTTACCGTGATGGTAAAGCTTACCGGCGTACCTGTACAGGTTACACCAGCATTGCTGTAGGTTGGTGTTACCGTAATGGAGCCTGTTATAGGTGCTCCCGAAGTATTGGTGGCGGTAAAATTAAGATTACCGGCACCGGTGGCTCCTAATCCTATTGCTGTATTGCTATTGGTCCAGTTATATACTGTACCTGCAACTGTGCCTGTAAAGTTTACTGTTACCGTAGCCGCGGCACATACCGTTTGATTGGCTACCGCATTTATCGTTGGTGTTGGATTTACAGTGATGGTAAAGCTGTATGGGGTACCGCTGCAACTCACCCCGCCATTGGTATACGTTGGTGTTACAATAACGGTGGCAACCTCAACTATGTTGCTGGTATTGATAGCAGTAAAGCTTGCTATATTACCCGTGCCTGATGCCGCAAGCCCGATGCCGGTATTGTTATTAGTCCAGTTGTATATTGTCCCCGCTACAGTTCCCGTAAAGTTCACAGGAGCTGTATTGGATCCGTTACACAATACCTGGTTGGCTACTGTATTTACTGTTGGTGTAGGGTTTACAGTTATTGTAAAGGTCATCGCCGGACCGGTACAGCTTATGCCTCCGGACGTATAAGTGGCTATGACCATTATGGTAGCCGTTACAGGCGTAGTGCCTGAATTGGTTGCTATAAAGCTTGGGATGTTACCGGTACCATTGGAACCTAGACCGATGAAGGGGCCGGGATTTGTCCAGTTATATACAATTGTACCACCTGTGGTAGGGCTGCTAAAGTTTACCGCAACTGTTGGCGAGCCATTACATATCACCTGGTTGGCCACTTGGTTTACAATCGGTGTAGGGTTTACTGTTATAGTAAAGCTTACCGGCAAACTCACGCAGCTGATACCACCGCTGGTATAGATCATTGTAATCGTAATTGTAGCTACATTAGGCCCATTGGTCGCATTAATTCCGATAAAGCTCGGGATATTACCTGTGCCACTGGCCGCAAGCCCGATGCTTGTATTGTTATTAGTCCAGTTATACACAGCTGTACCGCCTGTAGTTGGTGTAGTAAAGATCACAGGAGCCGTTGCTGCATTATTACATACTACCTGGTTAGGTACAGGGTTGATAGTAGGCGGAGGATTAACAGTAATTGTAAAGCTCATAGGTGTGCCCACGCAACTCACTCCACCATTAGTATAAGTAGGAGTTACTGTTATAGTAGCAACTACCGGTGCATTGGTTAAATTAATCGCTACAAAACTTGGAATATTACCCGAACCGCTTGCGGCTAAACCTATGCTCGGTTGACTGTTTGTCCAGGTATAAACGATAGTACCTCCTGTTGTAGGACTTGTGAAATTGATAGCTGTTGAAGTGGCCCCATTACACAACACCCGGTTGGCTACAGGATCTATAGTAGCCGTAGGGTTTACTGTTATTGTAAAGGTTATTGGCGTACCCACACAACTTACTCCACCATTAGTATAAGTTGGCGTTACTGTTATGGTTGCAACTAAAGGACCGTTGGCTGGATTCGTAGCTGTAAAACTTGCTATATTACCGGTGCCACTGGCTACTAAACCTATAGCAGGTGTGTTATTGGTCCAGTTGTATACTATTGTACCACCCATTGTGGGTGAGGTGAAATTAACCGGTGCCGATGGCGAACCATTACACAATACCTGGTTGGGAACAGCATTTATCGTTGCAGTTGGATTAACAAGCACTGTAGCTGTAATTGGCGCACCCGGGCAGCCATTGGCTATTGGCGTTATTGTAAAGGTTACCGTAATTGGTGCATTGGTGGTATTGGTTAATGTACCACTGATATTACCGGTGCCACTGTTGGCAATACCCGTTACTCCGGGATTATCTCTAACCCAGTTAAAAACAGTTCCAGTCACATTACCAGTTAAAACTATTGTTGCAATTCCATTGCCTGAACAGATCGTCTGTGATGCAGGCGTTGCTACTGCATTAGGTGTTGGATTAACCAATACCGTTGCAGTTATTGACGAACCTGTACAGGTTGTGCCTCCATTTGTATATGATGGTGTAATTGTAAATGTAACTGTCACCGGTGCATTGGTTGTATTGGTTAATGTACCACTGATATTACCGCTGCCACTGTTAGGGATACCAGTTACACCCGGATTGTTCCTTGTCCAGTTATACACTGTTCCGCTTACGTTACCCGTTAAGACAATGGTTGTAATAGAAGCACCAGAACAAATAGTTTGTGAAGCAGGCGTTGCAACCGCATTAGGTATTGGATTAACCACTACCGTTGCAGTAATGGGTGTTCCTGTGCAGGTTGTACCGCCATTTGTATATGATGGTGTAATTGTAAATGTTACTGTAACGGGTGCATTTGTTGTATTGGTTAATATACCACTAATATCACCGGAACCGCTGGCCGCAATTCCTGTTACACTGACTGTATTATCCCTAACCCAATTATAGACAGTACCCGATACATTACCTGTTAAGGCAATAGTTGTAATAGAATTACCTGAACACATTGTTTGTGAAGCAGGCGTTGCAACTGCATTAGGTATTGGATTAACCACTACCGTTGCAGTAATGGGTGTTCCTGTACATGTTGTCCCAGCATTTGTATAAGATGGTGTGATCGTAAATGTTACTGTAACGGGTGCATTGGTTGTATTGGTTAATGTGCCACTGATATTACCGGCACCACTGTTGGCGATACCCGTTCCCGTATTATCTCTAATCCAGTTATACACTGTAGCACTTACATTGCCTGTTAAGGCTATTGTTGTAATTGCTGAACCCGAACATATAGTTTGGGATGCAGGTGTTGCTACTGCATTTGGCGTAGGGTTAACTGTTATAGTAAAGGTTTTGGGTGTACCTGTACAGGTTATGCCTGACGCACTAATCGTAACATAGCCATTTCCACTGTTCAAACCAGAAGACATAAATGTACCTGTAAATAAATTACCTGCGCCACCGCCTGCTCCAACCCGACTATTGCTGCCACCCCCGCCAGAATAACCACCTGCACCGCCGCCATTTGCTTCATAATTTGTATGTGTACCGGCACCGGCACCACCTCCAAAGCCGCCAGGAATATTTGATGTTGTACCACCAGCCCAGTTTCTGTTAATGCCACCTAAGCCTCCGTTTGAATAACTTATTCCCGGATTACCTCCATACTCTCCTGCTCCAGAATTCGGTGCCTGCCCATTGCCTGAGTATCCTGCTCCTCCGGCTCCTCCAAAGCCAGGTGCAGTTCCACCAGCACCACCGTTTCCTCCAATACCAATAACTGACCAGCTTGAAGCCGATCCCAATCCATCTCCCCCATTGGTAACATTGTATTCCGATGCGTCTACTCCATTTATTACAGGGGAACCATACGTAGCATTACCTTGTCCAGCACCACCGCCACCACCACTTATTAATATAGCTGTATTGGTAGTTTGATTTATGATAAATGATCCGCCACCGCCGCCACCGCTATAACCTGGAGTGCTAAATGCTGCACGACCTCCTTCCTGTCCTACAAGAATATTTATTACATTACCTGCAGTTAAATTCACTTGTGTGGTTATCACCCTTCCCCTTCCTCCAATAGCTAATGGTGTGTAACCTCCCGAAGCTCCGCCAGCCGTAATTGTGTATATTCCGGTTGTGGGAACAACCCATTGCTGAACACCACTACCTACGATTGTTACCTGCCCTGCGAGTGGAGTTGCTGCATATGCAGTATTAGCCTGGGCTTGAGAGGGACCGGCGATTCCGCTAGCACCGCATGTAGTGAAATTAAAAGTATTTGCACCTGAGCCGCCGGTAGTACTTGGGGTTACAGTAACTGTTGCTACTACCGGTGCATTGGTTGCATTGATAGCGGTAAAGCTGGCTATATTACCAGTACCACTAGCCGCCAGGCCAATGGATGTTGTATTGTTTGTCCAATTATATATCGTACCCGCAACCGAACCAGTAAAGTTTACAGGTGCTGTTGGCGCTCCGTTGCATACCACCTGGTTGGCTGGCTGGTTTACATCAGGAATAGGATTAACTGTTATAGTTCCCGAAGCACTGAATGCCCCGCAACCTCCACCGGTGAGTGTTACTGTGTAATTAAAGGTTCCGGCTGCTGATGGGGTACCGCTGATGGTTGCCACATTTGCTGCCCAGTTGCCCGTAACACCTGCAGGTAATCCTGCGAAACTAGCTCCTGTTGCTCCTGTTGTTGAATACGTGATATTTGTGATCGGGGTATTGTTACATACCGTTTGTGCATCTGTACCTGGTGCAGATGTTAATGTAATAGAACAGTTAAATACCGTGATGGTACCCGTCGCTGTAATTGTACCGCAACCTCCTGTTAGCGTTACTGTATAGTTGAAGGTCCCTACAGCAGTTGGTGTACCGCTGATAGTTACAACATTGCCAGCCCAGTTGCCGATTACTCCTGCGGGAAGGCCGCTAAATGTAGCCCCAGTTGCTGCTGTAGTAGAATAAGTAATGTTGGTTATTGCTGTATTAACAAGAACTGTCTGGTTATCCGTACCGGGAGCTGAAGTTAATGTAATTGTGTTTGTTGGGTTAACCGTAATGGTAAAGGTAGCTGGGGTACCTGTACAGGTTGTACCAGCATTGGTATAAGAAGGTGTTACTGTAATGGTTGCTGTTACAGGCACTGCTGTTGCATTGATTGCGGTAAAGGTTGCTATATTACCAGATCCACTCGCTGCAAGGCCAATGGATGGCGTATTATTTGTCCAGTTATAAACAATAGTGCCACCGGTTGTTGGACTGCTGAAGTTTATAGCTGTTGTTGATGCACCGTTGCAAACAGTTTGATTGGTTACCGCATTTACAGTTGCTGTCGGATTGACGGTATACGTAAATGCTGTTGGTGTGCCTGTACAGGTTACACCGGCATTGGTATAAGAAGGTGTTACAGTTATGGTTGCTACTACTGGTGCTGTGCCTGTATTGGTTGCTGTGAAGGCTGTAATATTGCCTGTGCCACTGCCCGCAAGGCCGATAGATGGCGTGTTATTGGTCCAGTTGAATACAACTCCCGGAGGTGTACCGCTGAAATTAACCGCAGCAGTTGAGGTATTGTTACATACAACCTGGTTGCCTACTGCATTTACAGTTGGGTTCGGGTTAACGGTAATAGTTGCAGTTCCGCTGTTTCCGCTTCCAGGACAACTATTAGCGCTTGTTACAGATACCAACGTATAATCAGTGGTCGTAGATGGGGTAACCGGTATACTGGTACCACTCACATAATTATTAACGGTTACGTTTCCACCAGGGCCTCCCGGAGGGTTTGCATTATATACTATGGTATAGGGAGAAGTACCTCCTGTAATATCTACTTTTATATTGGCTGTTGACCCTAAACAAATGGCACTGGAACTGCTTGAAGCCGTATATACAACATTATCAACACCTATATAATCAGAGTTGGTTCCTGAAGGACCCCCATTGGTTACAAAATAACGGAATGCCATGCGGCCTGATGTTGGTGCACCAAGGCCTGAAATAGTTATGGTATACTGTGTCCATACATTGGGGTAACCGGCGGGTGTAAGACCCGGATTTATGGTTAATAATAAAGTAGTAAAATCTCCAACGCTAACATTGGTTACACCTGCGTTTACGCTGGCTCCATTGGTACTCATTCTTACTTCCAGCCTGTCTGGGAAGGAGGACGCATCAACTGTACGTGACCAGAATGTAAATATATCGCCGTTGGTTAAAGTAATATTAGGCGTAAAGAGCCAATTACTGATTGTGTTATTACCTGCAACTCCATTAAAATTTGCTGCAATATATGATGTGATTGCACCGCTTTGTGCAGAAAAAACGCTGCTGTTTCCCTGGAACCATAATGGAGTTATTCCAACGGGTGTACTCAGGTTTTGCTGAGCCCAGCCCGCAGGTAATGGAGATACTACATTAAATCCTTCATTGATTAATGTTAACGGCCCAGCAACTGCACTGATCACTGAAGCGGATGGGGAAGCATTAATAGTTACGGTTGGTTTGTTAGTTAGTACAATAGTGCATGGTGCTACCGGTGCATCAACCTGCCATATTCCTGCAAGCGCTGTGGCATGGATAGCGTTGGTAGTATAATCTCTTGCATTACCTGCACCTTCAATGATCCACCAGCTGGCAACCAATGTTGGATTGCCGGTGCTGGTTAAGAATGCTGCCTGGTTGGCTGCTATCTGTGCCGGCGTACGTACACTGTTCCAGATACGCACATTATCTATATTACCATTGAATTGATTGAAAGCACCGCCTGCATCTGAACCGATATGACCGCCGAAAGTCTGTACCGCAATGGGGGGTACACCAGCAACTGTGCCAATAGAGGCACCGTTTACAAATAACTCTACAGTACCTGACACATAAGTACAGGCTATATGGTACCAGGTACCATTTATAAAGGTAAATGGCCTGCTGAAATCACCTGAAGTATGCCTTGTAAAAGTAAGTTGAGTCTGACCTGCGCTGACACCCAGTGCATGAGATCCATCTTTATTGTACAACCGGGCAAAACTACCATTTCCGGCAGGTTTGATCCATCCTTCAATGGTAAAATTATTGGTTACATCCAAAGGAGCAGCCTGCGGTATTGCAAAACCTGACTGGCTGCCATTTAAATTAATAGAGTATTTATCGGTTTCAGCCAATACATTATAGGTAGTGGTTGCAGCGATGGGGCCGGTACTGAAATTAATGGCCGGGCCGTTTGATGCTGTTGGGCCCGCTACAAATGTGTTGGCAGGATCAATACGTAATGTATAATTAACACCGGGCTGAGATGCACCAACCGTAATGGTTGATGATCCACCGGAACATACAGCTGTTGGTGAAGCAGAAACCGTTTGGTCAACTGCGGTACAGGTGGTTACCGTAATGGTTCCGGTGGCAGTTGTAACTCCGCAACCTCCTGTTAAGGTTACAGTATAACTGAATGGCGAACCTACTACTGTTGTGGGTGAACCACTGATAGTTACCACATTAGCAGCCCAGCTACCGGTTACGCCTGCAGGAAGCCCACTAAATGTGGCCCCTGTGGCATTGGTAGTTGAGTAAGTAATATTAGTGATCGGTGTATTTACCAATACCGTTTGGTTGTTGGTACCTGCAGCCGAAGTAAGGGTGATAGTATTAACTCCGTTAACAGTTATAGTACCTGTGGCAGTTATCACACCGCAACCACCCGTAAGCGTTATAGTATAACTGAATGGCGAGCCAACAGTTGTTGTAGGTGAGCCACTGATGGTTACTACATTGGCAGCCCATGCACCTGTTACCCCTGTAGGTAATCCACTGAAAGTGGCACCGGTTGCGCCTGTAGTTGAATAAGTTATATTGGTGATCGGTGTATTAATACAAACGGTTTGTGCATTTGTACCTGCAGCCGATGTAAGGGTGATTGTATTGTTTGGTGTAACTGTTATAGTTCCGGTAGCAGTTACTACGCCGCAACCACCTGTAAGCGTTACTGTATAATTAAATGGTGAGCCTACGGTTGTTGTTGGTGAACCGCTAATGGTTACCACATTGGCTGCCCAGGCACCGGTAACGCCTGCAGGCAAGCCACTGAAAGTAGCTCCGGTTGCACCGGTTGTACTATATGTAATATTGGTAATGGCTGTATTGATACACCTGGTCTGGTTGTTGGTACCGGCTGCCGAAGTAAGGGTGATGGTATTGGTTGGTAATATAGTATAGGTACAAAGGCTACTGGAAGTGCCCAATGGGAATACAGCATTACTATATGTCCAGTTGGGTGTCGTCGGAACAGGACCAGCAGGATTAGTAGCATAAATGATAGCCGACATCTGTAATGCTGTGCAGACTCCTGCTGCAGATAATGCGCAGGCGCTGAATTTTCCGTTATCAGGCTCAGTAGTGCCATTTGATACTGCAGGTAAAATGCTGGGAGACATTAAAAAACAGGTTTGTCCATTTACCAACCCCGGAGGCACACTACTTTCATTAGTGGCCATTGCTCCGGGAACCGCATCCCAATTAGCATAAGTAGTAGTTCCAACAACAACAGTGGTTCCGTTATTATTTGCAAGCAGTGCAGTTATGAACCTGATGGTGGCTGAGTTAGGTCCGGCATTAGGGCCTGCTACCGGGCCTGTCTGGTAAACCAGCAGTTTATCACCACTAACAGCAAAGCTCATACCATCAGTAGAGTTTGCCGCTGGTACGATAGGTGTTACATTGGTAAGGTTATTGATCAGGATAGTACCGGCCTCGTTGGCATAGGCCGCCCAGTCATAATATTCGCTGCCTACCGGAACTTCATCATGATACCTGTTTATGAAAAACACTTCTGTGCCCTGTGCTATACCGCCTGCAGGTGCTGTCCATTGTACCACAGCTCTTCTGCCCAGTCCAAAAGTGAACGGGGTAAAATCTTCATCATGCCAGGTATTAACTGGTCCATTCCATCCCCTGGTAGTAAAAAATATTACTGTGCCCGCTGCAATCCCGCCTTGCTTTGTTATTACCAGGGAAAAGCGGTCTTCAAACTCAGCCAAGTTATTGTCACCAGCAATAGGATTGGTTGGATCAAAATCCGACTGGTAACTGACAATAGCCAGGTCGCCGGCAGCCAAATTGTTTTGTGCAAAAGACTTGGTTGAGAAGATTAATAAAGCAAGCAGTAAGCTAAGCAACTGGTAACTTTTTTTCATAAACAAGGTTAGTTTGGTATTAAGGTAAAATCGACTAAAAAGCGCAAAATTATATTGCCATTACGTAATTTTTTTTGCGTAAAAAATCAGGCAAGGACATATTATAGATATATAAAGGTATTTTATTTTATTCTAAATTCCTATCAATTACAATATGAAAATTTGTCATTTATTTTTATTCCATAATTTAATAATCTTTTGCCGGCAAAAATTCCTTGAGGTGTGCAAATTACATTGATCCTGATAACGCTATTATCAAAACAATAAATTTTTAATCCACCCAGTTCATCTAATGATATTATGGTACCGGGCGCTGCATTGCCTTTATAGATATCAGCCGTTAGTTCTGCATCGGTAAGGCAGATGACCATATTGTTGATAATTGCCCCCGCTCCTTTGTTCCAGGGATTACAGGAATTAATGAGCCTAATAATTTGTTGACCGTTCATGATATTCCAGTTGATCATCAGGTCGGAAGCAACTGGTTTTTTAAAATACCCTGCTTTTGCTTCATCCTGAGGAACTGCCGGCGGTACAGCATTTAACCGAAAAGCGGATAATAGGTTGATAGCCATGGAAGCACCTAACATAGCCAGTTTGTCCAGTTGAATACCAAAAGTATCTCTTTCTTCAATAGCAATTCTCTGTTGCATGACGATGGGGCCTGTATCTATATTTTCATCCACGATATGGACAGTAATACCGCTTTCTGTTTCGCCATTCAATAGCTGCGCCAGCACAGGATTTGGCCCCCGGTATTTGGGCAGCAGGCCGTAATGAAAATTAATGAAGCCACCGGGAAGCAGGTTCAGCACTGGTGCAGGAATTATGTACGCAAAGGTCATGAGCCAGGCCGTAGTAATATTTTTTTCTGCAACTGTTTTTTTAAGTATAGATTCCAGGTTCTTTTTATTTATGCTTAGCAGACTTACGCCAGTGCCCGTAAGCATTTGACTGAGCAGTGAAAAGAGTGCTTTATTTTTTCCCGGGACCACCACGGCTCTCATACTACCGCTCAGATATAGCTGCTGCATAGCCGGGATCGCCATTTCGTTGTTGCAAAGCACCATGATACGTATATCGTTATTTATATGCACAGGTAGGTATTTCGCCAGGAGGAAAATGGTTCATCGGGTATCTGCGCCTGCATTTCCTGCCAGGCATCCGAAGTATCGGTAATACTCTCTTCAATTGTTATCTGCAGGTTGCCGGTTGCCCTTGCAAGGTGGGCCGGGGCCAGTATATGCCGCTGTTCATTTACAATGATATGGCCACGTGGGGTTTGTATTTTTTTATCTGCCAGTTGAATGATCGCTGCTTCTGTATTGCTTGCGTTTTTACGTTGTTGTAAGTACTCCATTATCAGCAGCGCATTTTCCCATCCCTGAAGGGAAAAAAGATTGGCTTCTTTACCATTCTCCGTTTTATAATATTGCAGAAATGCCCGATTGGTTTCATTATCAAGTTCAGGCACCCAGTTGGTATATCCGCATATACCATCAGGTACGGCAGGTTTGGGTTCAGCAAAATCACCAGCTGTACTATCAAACATCATAGGTGATCCATACCACTGCAGGCTAGCCTCCTTTTGCACCCCGGCCATCTTTTCATAAAATACACGTACCATATCGCCGCTGAAAACAGCAAGCATTTTTTTTATATCCGGGTTGTCTTTTATAAAAGCTGTTAATGTATCGGTCTTAAATTCTTCTTTTTTAAAATGGCTTACATAATGATGCGTTATTTCGCCCCCGGAAAGCTGGAACGCATTGTTCATGGCATGTGAGTGCCGGTATCCTCCGTCGAAAAACGATGTGGCCATGATCGCACCATGCCCGTCCTCCTGCCGGGCAGCATATTTACCGGTAAGAAAACAACATAAACAATCGTTCAGAGAATGAAAGAGGGTATGACTTACCGTTGGGGTCAGTATTTCGGCATAATTGGAACCGGCATTGGTAATTACAAGCAACTTACCAGCTGCTGCAAATAGTGGTGAAAGCTTTGCTGCATGGTGGTCTCCTGCAAAAGCTATCATCACATCGGCATTCTCGGCAACTACCAGCTTTTCTGCTGCAGTGTATACCTCATCTTCTTTTAGTCCATAACCAATCATGCTTACCTGGTAATTCATATCATCATACTGATGATATGCAAAACAGGATTTAATACCCTGGAGGAAATCCATTCCAATGGAAGGGTAAAGTGTTGATCCGGGTAATAGGATTCCTATTTTAGGCATACGGGCAGCTAGGTATTAATGGTTTAAAAAGGAAGTTACTTGAATGTTTGCAGTATTAAGGTACTAATATAAAACTCAGCCTCCCGAATGCTTTATTAAAACATTTCGAAAGGCTGAGCTATTTGTAAATTTATAACAAACTAATTCCTTGATGGAAAGACCCCAGCCATACAAATGATATAATTCATACCCATTACCGGTTGTATATTATTCACCGGTGTTGGAGACGCCTGTCCTGCAGGGGTTGCCACCAGTGCCAGTTGCATATTACCCATAGCACTTCCATTGTTAGTGGTTGCATACATATCAGTACCTGTAAGTTTAGCAGGGTAATTGCCTATAGCTGTATCCACAGTACCATCAGCCGCAGTGGCAGGCATGGTAACAGAGCCACTGAAAGGATGGCTATGTGCAGGAAAATTGGCGTTTGCTATTGTATTAGTTTCGGAACCAGCTAATTCTCCTAAAATATATGGGGACAGCCCGGGGCCCTGGTCCGGGCCAACAGGTATTCTACCCCTAAAATCGGGGAGTCCAAAAGTGGTTGTGCCATTACCGCCATAGGTAGTTCCCAATAGTGAGAACAGGGCAGTATTTTGTGAAATGGGTAATGTTTGTGCCTGGCAAAATGCCCAGTTCTTGGGAGCAAAATTGCCGGCAAACATTCTTATTTCTGCTATTGTTCCTTCCATGATTATTGATTTAAATAATTTAGTAAAGTTAGTTTCTTGATGGGAATATCCCTTCCACGCAAATGATAAAGTTAATGGCCAGGAAGGGTTGTATATTACCGATCGGCTGGTTTCCATTGGGTGTTTGGGGAGCAACAGTTACACCTGATAATGAAGCTGGCGCCATGGCACTGCTATCGGTGGCTGTGCCGTAAATGGCATCGCCATTACCAGCCGGAAAATTATTAACGGCAGCAGCAGCTTGTCCATCGCCAGTTGCAGCCTGAACACCTGCATTACCGGTTACTGTATGTGTATGGCCGCCTACATTGGTTCCCGTAAGTGTATTAGCCTCTGTGCCACCCATTTGCCCCAGTACATAAGGACTAAGGCCTGAGCCCTGGCCTGTATGAATTGGAGTCCTGCTTCTCAGGTCGGGTAAACCAAAAGTGGTTTGACCATCGCCGCCATAAGTCGTACCAATCAAGGCAAACAATGCATCGTTTTGTGCGATAGTCATCAATTGCCCCTGGCAAAACGACCAGGCCCTGGGTGCAAAATTGCCGGCAAACATTCTTATTTCTGATAAATAACCGTCCATAGTTGTATAATTTTTTTATATTTTAATTAAACTGTTTGATCAATTCCGGGATGGAAAAATGCCGAATAAACAAATAATATAACTGATAGCAGTATATGGTTGTATATTATTTACCGGGGTACCTCCTGATGCTCCCAGTCCAACAGCAACCGTGGCAGGTGTCATAGTACCAGTACCCGTAGTTTTGTATTTGGCGCTACCATCGTTTGCAAAATAATTACCGCCCGGGTTTGGTGCATTGGCAGGTACCGTGGTGGTAAGCATTTTAGCCACTCCGGCTATCACATGCGTATGCTGTGGAATATTAGAGGCGGTTATAGTATTAGCTTCCGTTCCTTTTAGTTCACCTAGTTGAACAGGTGATAAGCCCGGCCCGTTACCAGTACCGATAGCTACCCTGCTTTGCATATTGGGCAGGGCAAAAGTTTGAACACCGTTTCCACCGTAAGTGGTTCCTAAAATTGAGAACAATGCCTGGTTCTGTGCAATGGGCATCAGTTGACCGCTACAGTAAGCCCAGTTTCTGGGAGCAAAGTTTGCTGCAAACAAGCGAATTTCGCCAATAGTTCCTTCCATAATGAAATAAGATTAATGTTGAATTAAATAAGAAAGATTAAATGTATATTAATTATTTTATATTATCAAGCTATTATAAAAAGAAGAGTTTTTATTTTACACAAACTTAATCATGCAGCCATTTTATCATATGCGGAAAAGGTTTTATCGCTAACACAACTGCATTTTTTTCATCAGCTGCCATACCCTTCCATTGCAACATGGGCAATCCAAAATATTTTTTATTGTTGAAATTATCGGCAATATAACTGCCCCCACCTTTATATCCTTCATCATGAAATACAACATAGGGATCCAGGCAAATATAAATACACGCTGCATAAGACCAGGCAATGGCCATCATTTCTTCGGCTTGCCGCATAGCTCTTTTTTCGATCACAGCCGCAGTAAGCGTAACCCTTTCGGCAACGGGTACCACTGCAATATGGCCGGCTTCGTGCAAAATATCACCAGGGTATTTCAGATGTGCTGTATCTACAAGGAGCACACCGTTATTAATCGAGAGACCGGGCAGGAAACAGGTATCATTAAGTTCTTCGAATCTTACTTCAATACCGATCGCTGTTAAAAATGAGATACATTTTTCAAGATATTCATCAACTTTTATTTCAGGTGACAGTGTAAGTTCTTGCTTCGGCATATTTGCTGTTGAGCATTTTGGTAAGGTGAAGATAATTTACAATCGGGATTAAAAAAAAATCTCTTCTAGCTTTTTTTACAGGAATAATAAGTGTTATCCATTTGCATACTGTAAATTATTATTTGCATATTAATAAGTTAAATACTAATTTGTAGCCGAATATAAACCAGAACTAACTTTACCAAGATGAACACCAGAAGAAAATTTTTATTAAGCGGCAGTATGGCTGCAACCGCTTTACTTACTGTAAAACCTTTTACCTCAATTGCAAACAATATCAGTCCTGTAACAGGTTATAGTATCAATAACAATAACCTGGTTCTGGCACACACAGGCAATGCTATGGCCGGTGCAGGCCAATCACAGCAGCACATTACATTACTAAACTTAAGAACAACAATGCAAACCTACTGTTGTTACATGCAGGCGATACCACGCCTGCTGTACAAAATGTATATGATGCTTCCATTCATGCGGGTGCAGGTTATTCTGTTTCTCTCAATGATTACAAGATCATCTACAAAGGCAATATCAAGACCGGTGTAATTACAGCAGGTGACCGTTCTGCTTCTATAGAAAGTATCAATGAACTGGCAACCTATCTTAAAAAAGAAAAGAATTGCAACCTGGTGGTATGCCTTTCCCAGCTTGGATATAGATCAGTAAACGGCTTCAATGACCTTGCACTGGCTGCAGCATCAACACACCTCGATATCATCATTGGTGGACATGCAGACAATTTTTGTACCCGCCCGGTTATTGCCCGCAATAAAAATAAAGAAGAGGTTATCATTAACCATGCAGCAACTAACAGCCTGGCCTTACGCAAAATTGAAATAGGCTTTGATAACCGGGGCAGAAAATACCAGGTTGCCTTCACCAAATCATGTTAAACCAGCCTAACTAACACAGCATAATTCCAGCAAGCCAATTAATGAAGATCATTAAATACCTTCAACTACCTTTTTATTTTAATGTGGGGTTGTTGCAACAGGAAGTGGCCGCTTTATCAGCAATGCATTGGCAGCCTCATTACCAGGTTAAACATTATGAAGGCGAATGGACCGCAATTCCCTTACGCAGCATTGGCGGAAAAATTGACGATATTATTATTTCACCTGCCCCCAACCCCCATTACTGCGATACCGTTTTTTTAACTAACAGTAATTATTTAAAAGAAGTACTGCAACATTTTCAATGCCCGCTGCAGGCAGTACGCCTGTTGAAACTTAATGCCGGAAGTATTATTAAAGAGCACCGTGATGCAGAATTGAATTTTGAAAAAGGGGAGATACGATTACATATTCCTGTAATTACGCATGCGCACGTGGAATTTTTTCTTGATAAAGAAAGAATAAACCTAAAAGCAGGTGAATGCTGGTATATGAATTTTAATCTGCTACACGCTATTAACAATAAAAGTAACGTCAATAGAGTGCATCTGGTTATTGATACGGTTGTGAATGACTGGGTTAAAGAAATTTTTACAGAACATGATTGCCTGGTGAAAAAAGAAATTGAAGATACTGCCGGCATATACGATGATGCAACAAAAAAACAAATGATCATGCATTTTAGGGAAATGAATACTGTTATCAGCAATAAAATGGCTGATGATCTGGAAAAAGAGATGGTTCCTAAAATATACGGGATAAGTCAATCTTCGGCATGATAAAATTCTACTTTTTTTATAAACCTTTTCATCCCTTTTAGAATTTTACTGCAGCTATGTTTAATAAATTAAAATTGATCAAATCGGTTACATACCGTTTGTATAGTTCACTCATCACTTTTTTGATCGCATTTATCTTTACAAACAATTTTTTAGCTTCACTATCAATTGGCATTATTGATTCCCTGATCAAAATTTTTTCCTATTATTTTTTTGATGAACTGTGGGCTAAGTTCACTGGATTTAAAACCAACCCTGCTGTTATTTTTTTAACCGGGTTGAGCGGTTCGGGCAAAACAAGCATTGCCAAAGCACTGGTTGAAAAATATAAAAAAAAGGGTGTGGTTCCCATACTTCTCGACGGAGATGAGATCAGGAAGGTAATTCATCAGACCGGTTTCGATGAAGAATCGAGAAAGAAACATAATTTGAATGTGGGCTATATGGCTTCCCTGCTCGAAAGCCAGGGCAAAGTAGTTATCGTTTCGCTTATCTCTCCCTATAGTGATATACGGAAAGAGATAAGGATTATGTGTAAAAAATTTATTGAAGTGTATGTTTGTACTGATATTAAAATATGTATACAAAGAGATCCAAAAGGATTGTATGCCAAAGCTATTGCAGGCGAAATAAAAGATTTCACCGGAATTTCGGCGCCTTACCATGCACCGGAAAATCCAGAAGTTGTAATTGATACTGAAGTGTTAACAATCAAAGAGTGTATTGATAAAATATTTAAAGCAGCAAACAAATGAAATATAATTTATTTATAGGTCGCTATCAAAGTCCGCACAAAGGACACATGCATATTTTTGATACATTTTTAAAAGATAAAAAGCCTGTACTGATTGCCATCAGGGATATTGAACCCGATACTGCCAATCCACTACCTGCGGCTGAAGTAAAAACGCTTTGGCAAAAAGTGTATGCCGGTAACTCATTTGTGAAAGTAATTATCATTCCGGATATTGCATCAGTGAATTACGGACGGGGTGTAGGTTACGAGGTAAATGAGATAAGTGTAGGGGAAACAGTTGCATCCATATCGGCCACCGAAATAAGGCGTCAGATCATGGAAGGGGAACATGGCTGGAAAGGTTTGGTAGATGAAAGTATTCATGAGATGCTTGCTGATTTTTTAAAATCGAAATAAGTTGAAACACATGAGCAATAGCGTTGACACTGTTAAAAACTGGATCCCTGTAAAATTATATCCTGAAGATGATGATCTGCTGTGCCGGTGGCTTTATGTGGGCAATAAAGATTTTACAGAACCATTTTTTGATGATACAATTGCTACATGCCACAAGCTACCTGAAAACGGGTTTCTGCAAAAAAGATTAAGCAGTACTGCTGTATTAACTGAGCAGGTAAAAGAAATAGAAGTTATTGAACCAACAGCTTTTATTTTTCATATTTCCCGCTGCGGCTCTACTTTAATTTCGCAAATGCTGGGCATGCAGCGTTCCAATATTATTTTATCGGAAGTGCCTTTTTTTGATGAATTATTGCGCTATGGTAAAAAGCATCATTGTATGCCAGGTATATTGCCCCAACTAACAGCTGCCATTGGGTTATATGCTGCAAAGCGCAACGAAGATCAGCAACAGCTTTTTATTAAAGTAGACAGTTGGCATATACATTTTTATAAAGAGTTGAGAACATTATACCCTACCGTTCCCTTTTTTTTATTGTACAGGAAACCTGACGAAGTGCTCCGTTCACAACAAAAAAAAAGAGGTATGCAGGCCCTGCCAAATTTCCTGGAAGCAGCTATTTTTGGTTTTGAGGAAGCGCTAATCTCATCGATGCAACTTGATGAATATATGGGTATGGTAATTGAAAGTTATTTAGAAGCCTTCGTAGAAATTTTACAGAAAGACAGGTCAGCTTATCCAATTAATTACCACGACGGAGCCATGCAAATTGTGGATACCATTGCATCCGTTACTGGCCTACAAATTTCAAAATCAGAAAAACTGCTAATGCAAAAGAGGGCAGGCTTTCATGCAAAATTCCCTGAACAGGTTTTTAGTGAAGGAAAGACTGATGAACCTATACCCGACTTTTTAAAAAGATCATTTGAGCTCTACAATAAAATTGAAGCTGTAAAATTGATGAGAATTTAATGTCTTATCATTTATAGGTCGGCCCACATCCTGAAGAGGTTACTATGTGTTTGCAAAAGCGTGTTTGTGGCCGGTGCATTGGGTGCCTGTTGGTATAAAGCACTATGTACCTGGTTAAGCTGAAATAATATTTGCCGCTTAGCAGGATCCTTCACATTACTTTGTATCCAGGTTACAGCAGCGATCCTTTCACCTGATTTAACTTCGCTTACACAATGCAGGTATTGACATGGATAAAGTACTGCATCACCTTTCGCAGGCTTAAAAGATGATGTACCGGTATCTGATTGTATCATCAACTCTCCACCTTCATATGTTGCGGGGTCACCTAAAAAAATGGTCATGGCCATGTCTGTCCGAATGGGAGGATCACCCATCACCGGACTGTCTACATGCCACCCATAATATCTGCCAGGTGTATATTTGCTGATTAGGAACGGGTATATTTTTTTGGGCAATGCTGCAATGTTGAATAAAGGGCTTTGTGTTAAAGCAGTATTTATTATGTTTTGAATTTCGGCGAGGTATTCATTGTTTGATTCTACCTGTAAATTATTTTTAACTTCTTTGGCTGCCATACTTGCCGTTAATTTTCCGTCAACAAAATTTACTTTTGCAACCAGGGCATCGATCAGGATCAATTCATCTGAAGTAAGAAGGCTGGGTATATGTACCAGTTGTTGACTCATAAGAAATTTTTTTATATGGGTAAAGATAAAAATTTAGAACGCATACCAATATTTTATTTAATTGACCAACCTAACACAGTCTTTCTTATTTTTATCGGATGAAATTTCAATTCTGCACAATTGGTAAAAATCATGAACCTTACGTTAAAGAAGGCGTTGACTTATTTACAAAACGTATTTGCAATTATTATGCTGCAGACTGGAATATTATTCCAATGCCTAAAAATGCAGCAAGCTTAAGTGAAATTGATCTTAAGAAAAAAGAAGGTGAGTGCATCATAGGCTTACTACAAAAAGAAGATTATCTCTTACTACTTGATGAAAAAGGAAAACAACAAACAAGCGAAGAGCTTGCAAATTTTATCCAGCTAAGAGCAAATGAAAGTGTAAAAAATATTGTATTCCTTATCGGCGGTGCATATGGCGTAAGCGATGCTGTGAAACAACGTGCCAATTTTCAATGGAGCTTATCAAAACTTGTTTTTCCACATCAATTAGTGAGACTCATTTTAGCAGAACAGGTTTACAGGGCCTGCTCCATAAACCGAAATGAAAAGTATCATCATAGTTAAAAGAATGATTTAGTTTAGCAACTTAAAAAACAAATATGAATTTTTCTGATTACCCCATCACCATTGCGCTGATCGCAGCCAACGTTATCTTTTCTTTGATTGGGTTTTCCAATGCTGCTATGGTTGATAAAACCATCATGTGGCCCTACCGGGTGGCAAGGGAAAATCAATACCTGCGTTTTATTACTTCGGGATTTTTACATGCAGACTGGATGCATTTGATCTTTAACATGTTTACCCTTTTCTTTTTTGGCCGCAACCTGGAGTTATATTTGAGCTATCATGGCTTGGGAGGCAATATTTCTTATCTTATATTGTATTTTTTAGCACTCGTCGTTTCTGATATCCCCAGCTATATCAAGCATAAAGATGATTATAATTACAGGTCACTGGGTGCATCGGGTGCAGTTTCGGCAGTTGTTTTCGCTACCATCATTTTCAGCCCCTGGAGTAGCATTTATCTTTATGGTGCATTAGGAATTTCAGCAACTGTTTATGCAATACTATATATTTTTTATTGTATTTACATGGGTAAAAAAAGTGGCGATAATGTAAACCATGATGCCCACTTATGGGGTTCTTTATTTGGACTTGCATTTATCCTGGCCCTGATCGCTTACCTTAACCCTGCATTGTTCACAGGCATTATTGAAGAACTGAAACACCCAAGCTTATTTGGGAAGGGATAGCGTTATTTGCAAAATATTTTTTGTATTGTCCGTGATCTTGAAGCGGTCATCAATACGCAAGCCCACCACCCAAATGATCTTTTTATCTATTTCAATGACCCATGTTTTTTCTTTTTGGATAAGCGATAATTTCTGATCAATAAAAAACCGGCTCAGTTTTTTCTTTTTCTGCATACCCAATGGATAAAAATAATCCCCCTGCTTCCATTTTCTGAGTAATAATGGAAATTCAATTTCATCAGCATTCAACTGCGCTATTAATTGAGAATTGAGCATTGAGAATTGTGAATTGAGGATTTTGCTTATTTGTAAACTACCATTTGCAAACTGTAGGTTGCCCTCATCTTCTATCAGAATATTTTCTGCTGCTTTAGTCTCAAGTGGCGAAATAATAAGCCAGTTGCGGTTCTTCAGAACCCGGTAAGTTGCAGACTGAATATACTTTCCGCTTTCGCTTTTCAATAATCCAATTACTTCTTCAGTTTGATGTGCAGTAAAACCATAGTCTTTAATGATCTCGAAAACAATAGTTGACAAAGGTTTTGTCTTCATTAATTTTAAAGCCGGGATATGTATCTCATTGCCTTTCTGCTCAAGTAATTTTTTCTTTTGCAGCTCTACGGATTGCCGGTACAGCAGTTCAATTTCACGGAAGCGATCAATATTATTTATCAAATTATCTTCTACCTGCGGGAAAACCCTCTTTAAAGCAGGGATCAATTCATTACGGAAATAATTCCTGCTATACTTATCAGATGCATTAGATGAATCCTCAACAAACTCAAGTTTATTAACGCTGGCAAAACTCAGTAATTCTTCTTTTTTAGCAAACAGTAACGGCCTTATAATATTTTCTTGTTTAGGTAAAATGCCATGAAGTCCGTTGATGCCTGTACCCTTAAAAAAATTCATCAGTAAGGTTTCCATATTATCATTGGCATGATGGGCGGTTAAGATACCCCCCACCCCCCTGAAGGGGGAGTCGGAGCCTTCAGGATTTAAGTCATTTTTTATTTTAGCTAATTGCTCAATAAACCATTTATACCGCAATTCCCTTGCTGCAACCTGGATGCTGCATTTATGTTCTGTTGCATATTTTTCTGTATCGAATTTTTTAACCAATACTTCCACAGCATAATTTTTACCAAGGGATCTTACAAATTCTTCATCCCTTTCACTCTCCGCTCCTCTCAATTGAAAATTGCAATGCGCAATGATGAAATCATAACCAGTCTGTTTGCACAATTCGCATAACACAACAGAATCCACTCCACCGCTTACCGCAAGCAGCAGCTTATCTTTTGGGTAAAAAAGATTTTGTTCTTTAATATAATTTTGAAATTCTTTTAAAAGATTCATTTTATTAATTACTTTTTTATTCCTCTATATCCTCAAATGCCGCCTGCAATTCAGCATGGGTGTGATGGTCATTTGCCTTCTTCGACTCTTCCATTCCTCTTTTATAGATCCTTATGGCCTTATCAAAATCCCCCGCCCGTTCCAATAACTTGCCAAGGTGATAATAGGAACCGATATAGGTAGGCTCCCTTAACAGAATTTCATTGAACAATTTACGGGCTTCCTCATCTTTATCTACCTTTATGTATTCCAGTGCCAGTGCATGTTGCAGAAAACTATCCTTACCCGAAGTCTTCATATATTCCAAAAGTTTTTCTATCCTGCTCATTAAACAATAATTTTTTACGTTTTGTAATCAATTTACCTTCGCATCGCTTATCTTTGTATTAGTTGCATAAACAACTTATTTTAGAATTTTTTAATTAATAGTGCATGAAGATCTTAGTTTGTATCAGTAAAACCCCTGATACCACGGCAAAAATAGCCTTCGCTGATAACAATACGAAATTCGCCGCTGATGGAGTACAGTGGATTATTAATCCATACGATGAATGGTATGCACTGGTAAGAGCCATTGAACTGAAAGAAGCAGACCCATCCACAGTTATTCATTTAGTAACAGTTGGTGCTGCAGACAGCGACCCGATCATCCGCAAAGCATTGGCTTTGGGTGGTGATGAAGCCATCAGGGTAAATGCAGATAGCCATGATAGTTTTTACATTGCTTCGCAAATTGCCGAGGTCGCCAAAAAAGGAAATTACGACCTTGTTTTTACCGGTAAAGAAACCATTGACTACAATGGTTCATCAATTGGTGGTATGGTTGCTGAACTGCTTGACCTGCCTTATGTTTCCCTGGCTACAAAATTTACACTGGATGGAACAACAGCAGTTATTGTTCGTGAAATAGAAGGCGGAGAAGAAACAAACAAAGTTATTTTACCATTGGTAGTAAGCTGTCAGAAAGGAATGGCCGAACAGCGTATCCCGAATATGAAAGGTATTATGGGTGCAAGAAGCAAACCACTAAATGTAGCAGAGCCTATAGCTTTAGATGCATTAACATCAGTTGCTTCTTTTGAACTGCCACCTGCAAAAGCCGGCGTAAAACTTATTCCTGCTGAGCATCCTGAAGAACTGGTAAGGCTATTACACGAAGAAGCAAAAGCGATTTAAAAAATATTTAAACGAATTATATGTCAGTATTAATATTCTTGGATCAATCAGAAGGCCACATCAAAAAGTCATCCTTTGAAGCCGCCAGCTATGGCGCTAAGGTTGCGGAATTAACCGGAACCACTGCAGAAGCAATTGTTCTGGGAAATGTGAATGATGACCTTACAAGTTTAGGAAACTATGGGATCAAAAAAGTGCACACCGTAAAAAATGCTGTACTTGATCATATAGATGCCCAGGTATTTACAAAGATAATTGCAGAAGCAGCAACAGCTATTGATGCTAAGGTTATCATATTCTCCAACAATTTTAATGGCAAGGCCATTGCACCACGTTTAAGTGTAAGACTTAAAGCTGGGCTTGTTTCTGGTGCTGTTGCCCTTCCTGATGTAAGCAACGGTTTTACAGTTAAGAAAAATGTTTTTAGCGGCAAAGCTTTTGCGCATGTTTCAATTGCTACAGATATTAAGATCATTGCACTTAATCCAAATTCATACAGCATTGTAACCGGTGCCGATATTGCAGAAGTTTCAGAATTTGCTGCAACAGTCGACACTGCTAAAGTTCAGGTAACTGCTACTGATAAAGTAATTGGTGAAATACCTCTGAGCGAAGCAGAGATTGTCGTGAGTGGTGGCCGTGGATTAAAAGGGCCTGAGAACTGGGCCATGGTTACCGACCTTGCAAAATTACTGGGAGCAGCTACAGCCTGTAGCCGCCCTGTTGCTGATAGCGACTGGCGTCCGCACCACGAGCATGTAGGACAAACAGGCCTGGCCATTGCGCCAAATCTATATATTGCCATTGGTATTTCGGGAGCTATACAACATCTTGCGGGTGTAAACAGGAGCAAAGTAATTGTGGTAATCAACAAAGATCCTGAAGCTCCTTTCTTTAAGGCTGCTGATTATGGTATTGTTGGCGATGCATTTGAAGTAATGCCTAAGATCATTGAAGCAGTAAAGAAATTGAAGCAGGCTTAAACATTATTTAAATTACAGGTTATATAAAAAGCCTTTCAACTTAGTTTTGAAAGGCTTTTATTTTATATTTGCTGTTTACACTAATGGAATAAAATTTGTAACTGGGATAGGATATGAAAAAAATTGAACTGGAAATTGTGGCTTTATCGCATAGTATAACACAAACGCATTCGTACGCTGTTGTGTTGGGAGAGATCAATGGATTGCGCCGGCTTCCTATTGTTATTGGTGGTTTTGAAGCTCAGGCCATAGCAGTGGCACTGGAGCGTATGAGTCCCAGCAGGCCGCTTACACACGATCTGATGAAAAATTTTATGATGGCTTTTAATGTTGACCTGCATGAAGTAGTGATCAACGATCTGCAGGAAGGCATCTTTTACAGCAAACTGGTTTGCAGCTCTGCAAACGATACTGTGGAAATAGATTCCCGTACTTCAGATGCATTAGCTCTGGCAGTAAGGTTTGGCTGCCCTATTTATACCTATGATACCATTTTAGACCAGGCCGGCATTTTAATGGAGGATGATGGTAAAACAAAATCCACTGCCCCGGTAACTACGGAAACAGGTGGTAGTGATGATCTTAAATCTTTATCATTGGACGAACTGGAAGGTTTACTTACCGAGATACTGGACCAGGAAGATTATATACGGGCCATTGCAATAAGAGATGAAATAAAAAGCAGGAAAGCAAATTAATGGATAGCGCCTTAACGGATAATTGATAATGCTTGTACTTTTTGCGCTTTCCTTTATTCTGCATTACTTGATGCTGAATGTACTTTTCTAAAACATTATCAATTATTAATTATTCCATTATCAACTAAAAATGATCGTCTTTCCCAATTGTAAAATAAACCTGGGCTTACATATTCTCAATAAAAGAGAAGACGGTTTTCATAACCTCGAAACAATATTCTACCCTCTGGCATATAAAGATGCACTTGAATTAATTCCCAACGTTAACAATGATGAAAATGAATTTACTGCAACAGGTTTAGCAGTTGATTGTAAAGCCGAAGATAATCTGTGTATTAAAGCATGGCACTTATTAAAAAAAGATTTTCCAAAACTACCTCCTGTAAAAATTCACCTGCATAAGGCTATACCTATGGGTGCCGGCCTGGGCGGGGGCTCTGCCGATGCAGCCTTCATGCTTAAACTACTTGATAGTTATTTTAAGCTCGATATACCTGAAGAGCGATTATTAAGATTCGCACTGGAATTAGGTAGTGATTGTCCTTTTTTTATAATCAACAAACCTTGTTTTGCAACAGGACGTGGCGATGTGCTGGAAAAAGTATCGGTAGATCTCTCCATGTACAAGATTGTGTTGATCAACCCCGGTATTCATATCAATACTGCATGGGCTTTTTCAAATATTACACCTGCATCCCCCACAAAATCAATAAAAGAAATTATTCGGCAGCCTATAGAAACCTGGAAAGATGAACTGCAAAATGATTTTGAAAACCCGGTATTTGAAGCACATCCTCAAATTAAAGCAATAAAAGAAAACTTATACAAGCAAGGTGCGATGTATTCAGCTATGAGTGGCAGTGGAAGTACTGTTTTTGGAATTTTTCCGCAGGACCCTGTGGGTAATAAAGAACCCGATACCCGTATGTTTAAAAAAGAGAACTATTTTATCCAAATCATAAATTAGATTATCTTGCGCTAAATTAATTATCATTAATACGCTGTTCACCATATCATCTTTTCTTTACAGCAACCTCGATCTGCTCAATCATCGAGGATAAGCGTTTTGTACCTCCCTGCCCGGGAGGTAGACTGGCTATTTAATTCTCCATTTTTATTTTCTTTTTTATTTCAACAAATATGAACACAACTATTGCGATGACAGCTAATACTCAAAAATATTTAGACCTTGAAGATAAATACGGCGCACATAATTATCATCCACTGCCAGTCGTCTTAAATAAAGGCGAGGGCGTTTTCTTATATGATGTTGATGGAAAGCGCTATTATGATTTTTTAAGTGGCTATTCCGCCGTTAACCAGGGGCATTGCCATCCAAAGATCATTACAACCTTAATAGAACAGGCGCAAAAATTAACGCTAACATCCAGGGCTTTTCACAGCAATTTATTAGGGGAATACGAAAAATATATAACCGAATTTTTCGGCTACGATAAAGTGTTGCCCATGAACACAGGCGTGGAGGCTGTGGAAACAGCCATTAAGCTTTCCCGCAAATGGGGATACGAAGTAAAAGGAATTCCTGATGGACAAGCAAAGATCATTGTATGCAATGAAAATTTTCATGGCAGAACGATCAATGTTATTTCTTTCAGCACCGATCCAACTGCAAAAAATAATTATGGACCTTTTGTAAGCGGCTATCAATCTATTCCGCATAATGACCTGCCTGCTTTGGAAAAAGCATTGCAGGATAAAAACGTTGTTGCATTTTTATTTGAACCGATACAGGGCGAAGCAGGCGTGATTGTACCTGATGAAGGATATTTTAAAGGCGTACGTGACCTCTGCAATGAGTACAATGTATTGATGGTTGCAGATGAGATACAAAGCGGGCTTGCCCGAACCGGTAAGATGCTTGCCTGTGATGATGAAGATGTACGGCCCGATATTTTGATCCTCGGCAAAGCCTTAAGTGGCGGTGTTTTACCAGTTAGTGCTGTGTTATGCGATGATGAGATCATGATGACCATTAAACCCGGTGAACATGGAAGCACTTATGGTGGTAACCCCCTAGCATGTGCTGTTGCTATTACGGCATTACGGGTTTTAAAAGATGAGAACATGGCTGCCAATGCGGAAGCAATGGGTAAACTGTTTCGAAGTGAATTAGAAAAAATAAACTCTCCCCATATTTCTATCATACGAGGTAAGGGTTTATTAAATGCAATTGTTATTGAACATACAAATCCAGATGCAGCATGGGAATTATGTTTACTCATGAAAGAAAATGGGCTGCTTGCAAAGCCAACACATGGAGATAAGATACGTTTTGCTCCTCCCCTTGTTATTACCAAAGAAGAGGTGATAGAATGTGTTGGAATAATTGATAAAAGTTTAAAGCAGTTAAATTAAGGAAGTCACGCCTCAAAAGCTTGACTTCCTTTGCAAAACTGTATCTTGGTTTTCAAATAAATTTATGGACACTCATCTTCATCACGACCACAAAGAATCTCACCTAAAGAGCAGCGACCTTTTAAGAGACGTGGTTATTGGTATGAGTGATGGGCTAACTGTTCCTTTTGCATTGGCTGCAGGATTAAGTGGCGCTGTAGACCAAAGCAGTATTATTGTTATTGCAGGTATTGCTGAGATCGCAGCAGGTAGTATTGCCATGGGACTGGGTGGCTATCTTGCCGGTAAAACTGAGCAGGATCATTATAAAAGCGAAGTGAAAAGAGAATACGATGAAGTGGAAAACCTGCGCCACCGGGAGATTGAAGAGACTAAAGAATTTTTTGCCAACATAGGTTTAAGTCCTGCCCTGCAGGAACAGGCAACAGAAGAAATTGCAAAAGATAAGGACCGTTGGGTTGAATTTATGATGAAGTATGAACTGGGTTTGGACAAACCCGATCCGAAACGTGCAACCAAAAGTGCTTTGAATATCGGCCTGTCTTATGTTGTAGGAGGTATTATTCCACTGAGCCCTTATTTTTTTATTGAAAATTCTTTTGAGGCTTTAAAAATATCTCTTGTTGCCACGTTGATCTGCCTGTTCGTTTTTGGATATTTTAAAAGTAAAATGACTGGCGTAAATCCTTTGTGGGGTGCCTTTAAAGTTACATTGATTGGCGCACTGGCTGCCGCTGCTGCTTTTGGTGTGGCAAAATTATTTGAAGCCCATTAATCCAGAAGAGTGCAACCTGATTAAAAAATATTTTCCAGGTATTTATACCCCGAGCCAGTGTTCAATAACAAGATCTTTTCATCCCGGTCTATAAATCCTTCATCTATAAGTTTCAATAAACCTTTCCAAACAGCAGCGCCTTCAGGCGCAACTAGTATACCCTCACAACCTGCAATTTCTTTTACTCCCAAAATCATTTCCTGTTCCGTAACAGTTAATGCAGTTCCTGATGACTCTTTTATTGTTTCTATAATTAGATCTTCTCCAAAAGGGCACGGTACTGCCAAACCATTTGCAACAGAGGCTTTGCCTTTATAGTGTGATGCATTTTCATGTAAGCCCTTCCATGAATACACAATGGGCTGACAATTTTCAGCCTGTACAGCAATCATTTTGGGGAGCCTGTTTTCTATCCAGCCCATCGCTATCATCTCTTTAAAAGCTTTCCATATGGCTATCAATCCAGTACCGCCACCTGTAGGATAAACTATAACATCAGGCAATTGCCAATTACATTGCTCTGCTATTTCATATCCTAAAGTTTTTTTTCCTTCAAGCCTGTAAGGTTCTTTCAGTGTCGACATATCAAAATAAATCCTGTCCTCCTGCATTGCCTTTGCCACTTTTGCACAATCATTAATTAATCCATCTACTAAAATTACACTTGCACCATATAGTTCACATTCCTGCTGAAAAACCTTCGGAGTATGTTTGGGCATTATAACCGTGGCTTCAATACCCGCTTTTGCACAATAAGCACTTAAAGCCCCACCAGCATTGCCTGCTGTTGGAATTATGCAGGATGCTATGCCAAGTTCTTTTGCCTTTGAAACCGCAACACTTAATCCCCTTGCTTTAAAAGAACCGGTTGGGTTTAATGATTCATCTTTTAAATAAATATGCGGTAAAGAATACTTTTTACCCAATGCATTTAATTGCAGAATAGGTGTCATCCCTTCTCCTAAGGAAACAATATTTTTTTTACTGAATACCGGTAGCATAGCATGATAACGCCACATGGTATTATCGTGTTGATCAAGGCTCTCTTTGGCAAATTCAAAATCAGTTTCATAATTTGTAGTTAATGGCTTACTACAGCAAGTTGAAAATGTATTTATCGTTTGAGGATCATATTTCTGTCCGCATTTAGAACATCGCAGACAATCAAACAGGGAATAGCGTTGTAAGGTTAACATAGCTTTAAATTAAAAAGCAAAGCTAAAATTATGTGAACGCATTTTACCGCTCAATAAGTAATGGCTTATAACTTTTGGTTATAATGAGCAATAGCCATTTTAATAAAAAGGTTATTTAGTTTATCATTTCCATTACCCTGGCGCTGTACAAAATAAAATTCCCGTAAAATCTGAAGCCCGGGAATATTCAGTCTGACTAATTCTTTTGATTTCAACTGTTTGGCAACAGAGCGTAGTGGGAGAAATCCAATACAGGTATCATCAAGTAAAAAATTCTTTAATGCTTCTGTTCCTCCTAAAATAATTCTTGTTTTTAAATCTGATATTTTGATATTATGTTTAAGTAAGCCTTCTGTTACAGCAGCCAAGGTACCCGACCCTCTTTCCCGTAAGGCTACATCCATATTTTTCAATTCTTCCACATCTATTTTGCGTTTTTTTGCCAAATGGCTTTTTGCAGAACATACAGGAACTACTTCATCCTTTAAAAAGAATTTATAGCTTACTGAGGTGATTTTATTTCTTCCTTCAATAATACCAAGGTCAATTTCCTGCTCCATTAATGCTTTGAGTATGTTTTCGGAATTGCGATTTATCAATTGCAGGCTTATGGACGGAAAAGCCTTATGGAATGCAGATATAATGGCAGGAATAACATATAAGGCCACGGTGGTACTGGCACCCACAATTAATGAGCCTTTAGCCTGCTGCTGATTTTTTACAACAGAAATATCAAATTCAAGCCGACGCTGAATGTTTATTGCATTACTGATATGCTCATACAAAATCTCTCCTTCTCTTGTAAGCAAAATAGAGTTCCCCTTTCGTTCAAATAAATGGATATTATATTCCAGTTCCAGGTTTTTAATATGCTTACTGATGGCCGGCTGACTTATAAACAATAATTCAGCTGCTTTGGAAAAGCTTAAATTCCGGGCTACTTCAAAAAAAACAATATGATTAAAACTCAACATGCTTACTGAGCATTTTTAAATTCTGCAACTGAGAGACTGTGTTTATTATTTTTTGATATATTATCAATTGTCCATTCCACCTTTTTCTCAAATGGATGCCTTCTAACCGTACAATCCATTTTGGAACATATCCTGCAGGAAAAATCCAGGCAGCCATCTGAGTGCACAAAGAGTTCAACAGATTCTCCAAATTCATTCTTTACCTGAGATGATAAGGCATCTATCTCATTATGTGCTTCATGTACATTCAGGTACCAGGGCACGGTAAGGTGGCAATCCAGGTGAATATGACTACCATATTTAATGATACGCAGGTTATGCAGATCAATCCAGTTAATCCGCCTGTTTGCATTAAGCATCTGTACCATTTTTTTAAGCAGGGTTGTATCTGCTTCATCCATAATCCCGGCAACAGAACTTCTTAAAATTTTATACCCTGTAAAAATGATCATAATAGAGAAAGCAATGGCTACCGCACTGTCTATCCATACCAACTTCGTTATTAATATCAAAACCAACCCTATCACTATACCCAATGTTGACCATGTATCCGTTCGCAAATGTCTGCCACTTGATATAAGTGCCAGTGAGTTATTTTTTCGTCCTGTTCTTAAGCAGAGGGTTCCTGCAATATAATTAACCAAACCTGTTATAGCCACCAACATAATTCCATAATCCAGTTCCCTGATATCATGGGGGTGAAGCAAGTTTTGAAATGCTTCGTAAATTATGATGAGGCCTGCTATAGAGATGAGCGAACCTTCAATAGCTGCAGAAATAAATTCAGCCTTACCATGTCCGTAAGGATGATCTCTATCCTGTGGCTTTGCAGAGATGTACAGGCTGTATACTCCTATCAACCCTGCCACAACATTCACTATGCTTTCAAATGCATCGGTTAAAATGGCTACTGAGCCTGTTATATACCAGGCAATGGCTTTTGTAATAAGCAGCATTATAGATAACGCAGCTATTCTTTTTTGAACTTTAAGATTGTACAGTGCTTTTTGCAAAAGAAAAAATTATGGTATTAAACCAGGTTACAATTATACTGTCAGTTGTATTCTTTTATTTGGATTGGATTCAGCAAATGAATAAATATTATTTCGTATGTAATCATTATCACTGTAAGGATCTAAGAAATTCTTTAACTCTCCGCAACTGTCAATTGGAAATGATTTAGGCAAATACCCCATGCCCCAGAAACTGCCGCGTTCTACAAGTAAGCATAATTTTTCTTCCTCCTTCATGCCTTTATCAATCAAAACAAAAGTAGGTAGCTGTTGTGTTAATGCATCAAGCGCCTTTTTAATTTTTATATTATAAACAACGGGCGGTTCCAGTTTATCTTCTTCTGCTTTTGTAAACTGTGTTTTATCAACAAAACAAAGCCTTGCATCCAGCTCAAATTCTTCCACCATCCTTTTCAATAATACCAGGCCTTCGTTGAGCAGGTTAAAATTATATAAATGAGGGAGATGCTTTTTCTTTTTATCAATGGCCAACCTGATATAACCACGGCTATCTTCAAAAGAATACAAGGCATATCTGACAGCAGGCTGTTTCTGACTTTTATTGTACCTGGGCCATAATCTTTTTATTTCAGTGCTTTCCAGTACAATAGCTTCCAGTTCGGTTGCACATTGTTTATATGAAACTTTATAAATATTGCGTATAAAATTCTGCCTTTTCAGGTCTGGATCATTTTGTGTAAAATGGCTGCTGACTCTTTTCTTAAGATCAATGGCCTTGCCTACATAAATAATTTTGTCTTTGCTATTATGAAAATAATATACCCCTGGTTTTGGCGGAAGTTTGTCAATCACCTCCTTATCTACATTCATCGGGAGCCAATGCTCCGCAGATGTACGCTTGAGCATTTGGTCAATATGTAATTGGGCACCATTGGCCAGCATAAAATCAAACAGCTTTGCAGTTGCTTTAGCATCTCCACCGGCACGGTGCCTGTTCTCAATATTGACCTTTAGCGAACGGCAAAGATTGCCTAAACTGTAGGATGGTAATCCAGGAAATACTTTTCTGCCTAAACGTACAGTACATAATTTCTTTGCTGTAAGATCATATCCTGATTGTTTAAACTGGTGCTTCACAAATGAATAATCAAAGTTCACATTATGTGCAACAAAAATATTTTCATTCAGCATCTCAAATAATACATCAGCAATTTCATCAAATACGGGTGCCGTTGCTACCATGGCATTATTGATACCTGTTAGTGATGTGATAAATGCAGGGATATGCTGCTGTGGATTTATTAAGGTCTCAAAATGTTTTATTACACTTTTTCCATCGTGTATGTACACAGCTATCTCGGTAATGCCATTTGCCGAGGCATGACCACCTGTAGTTTCAATATCAACGATCGCATAATTCATCAGTCATCGAAAATACCAATAAATTCAGGCATTGAAATATTTTTCTGCTGACGGGTTTGTCATTCCGGGGCATGACAGACAGATGATGAAATTTTATTAATTTAGTAATCTCATAAAATCAATTATGGAAATAAAACCATTCCCCTTTCAAACCGTTAACTGGAATGATATTGCAATTGAACAACATAGCGGAACAACCGGCATGGCAACCTGGAAAGTATTTCAAATGGGTGAAATCCGCATACGGATGGTGACCTACTCACCCAATTATGTGGCCGATCATTGGTGCCATAAAGGACATATTATTTATTGTATTGGTGGCAGCATGATAACTAAGCTGGAAGATGGCAGGGAATTTATTTTAGCCGAAGGTATGACCTACCATGTTGGCGATAAGAGTGAGGGCCACAGCAGCAGATCGAAAGATGGATGTACTTTATTTATAGTGGATTAATATTTTGGGGTTCTTCATCTGCATGTGTAAATTTATGTACAGCATCTTTATGCCGTATCATTTTTATGGCCTGAATTATAGCAGTTAAAGCAAACACGCCTCCTATAACCCAATTTAAATAGGCCTGGCTGTTCTCAATTCGCTGCACCAACCACTTACCCCCAAAAATAAATAAGCAGTTCCCGATCAATGTGCCAAGGCCAATGCCCAGGATATAAATATTGTAATGACGCTGTACTGGCTCCAGTACTTTCTTATTGAACAATACTGTGCTCCATCCAAACCAGAAAGGGATTTGTACCGGGTTAATGGCGCACATAAACATGCCCAATAAAAACCGATGCATATTATTATTCAGGAAAACATTCTTCGCTTCATTATCCTTAGCTGCTGCCACAAAACTTCCTACCGCCAGGGCTACAATGATGAGTAGGGTAAACCACTCCATAGCTTTCATCAATTTTTCCTGCTTACGTATCCAGTCTACCCCAACTAAGGAGAGCCTTACGTAGATCATTTCTACAAGTAACGACCCTAATGAAAAATACATAGCCTGTGCAATGCTTTCCTGTATGCCGATTTGCATGGCCGCAACATTAAGCGTACCCAGCGGTAATGAACCCAGGAAACTGATCAATAATCCCCATAAAAAAATGCGAAACAATTTCGGCATGCGGCAAAGATAGTAAGCCAGACGTATATGCCGGACAGGTAAGATGTATCAATGAAAAAAGAACAGGCTTACTTTGCAAAAATAGATAAGGTAACAGTCAGAATATCTGAAAGGGATACACTGCTCCCTCCCACGCCAAAATCTCTCCTGTTGATGGTAAATGTTCCGTCAAAAACATATCCCCCATTTTTTGGAGTAGCTCCAAAGCCAAACTCCACCGGCTTTGTAATTCCTTTAATAGTCAGATCGCCGTATACAAAAAATCTTCCTGCTACAGAAGAACGTGTGATCTTTTTACTTTTAAAACGTATGGTTTTGTAAGTTGTCGCATCAAAATAATCGGCCTTTTTAAGATGCCCATCTCTGCTGCTGTTATCTGTATCAACAGTAGCAGCATCAACAGTAACATCAATAGTTGAAGAAGCAAAATTTGCTGGATCAAATTTTATACTGCCTTTTAAACCGGTAAAATCACCGCCGGTTTTTATGCCAAAATTCTTAATTACAAAATGCACTTTACTATCTGCATCAACAGGGGTATAGATTGATTGTGCTGTTAATGATGCTGAGCAGATGATTAATGCAAAAAATAAGACGCTAGTGTTTTTCATGCATTAAATGTACTTAATCCTATGTTTACTTTTTCTTAAAATTATAAGTTACACCAATGCCAACGCCTGACATCTTTTTTCTGAAACGGTCATTTTTATCTCCACCGGGAGTGGTTTGCACATCTGTATTAGTTGTATACTCAGCAAATAAAAATACAAAGGCTAATTTTATACCCCATCCATTATTTAATTTATATTTTGCAAAGAACTCGCTATTTAACGACCCCTTATCATTGTCGCTGATCAATAAAAGATTAAACGCGGTTGGTTTAGCTGTTACCGCAACAGCCATAGCAAAATTATTTGCATAGTATAAGCTGTTTTGCCTTTTACCAAAGCTAAAACCAATGGCATCAATATTAAGGCCCAGCGAAAATTTCGGGGTAAAATTATAGCCGAAATTCAGGGAAAGGTTTAAAGAATTTACCTGGGCTTTGGGAAACAAGACTGAATCAATATTTGGAATGATATCATCTGCAAAAAGAACTGCCGGGCCTGTTTTGCCACTCGTTAATTTTGCAGGTGCAGTTTTAAAATACTGGCTACTGGCAAAATAAGATGTAAACCTTGCACCAAACCCAGCTTCCCATTTTTTTCGCTTGCCTAACTTCCAGTTATAAATATAGGCAATAGCAACACTGCCTTGTGAAAAACCGATCCCTGCAGTAAGATCTACAAACTGCTCAACAGGACGTTTTTCTTTTTTTTGTGCGGTGGCCATATTTATTGCCAAAGCAATAAGAGCGATCACAATCAATATCTTTTTCATAATAGATTTTTTATTGCATAGCAGTATAGCCAAACTGGATACGATATTGTGCACACCAGATCAGTACATACCGATAATTAACAACATCAGGTGGGCCCCCAAGCTGATAATTAAAATTCCCTGATCTGTATTTTAAAAGTCCAACGTCAATATAATCGGTGGGAGGCATGGCATTACTGCCAATAGTCTTTGAAAAATACACATGAATGTCAGGGCCATTATAAGATGAAAAGTTTTTAAAAACCAGGTAATAGATTGAGCCTACTTTTTCAATAGTTACATCTCCCCTTGCCCTGTCTCCCATTTCGCCGCCAATTAAAACGCCGCTGTACAAAACTGTCCTTTGTGTATCGGTGGGTGGCACGATTATTTCATTACCATAAGCAGGTATTGATACTTTTTTACAGGACACTATTAAAGCAACCATACAAAAACCCGCAACGAATAATACATTGTTAACTGTTTTCATGATATTTATTTTTGTGAGGTAAAAATAGATGGTACTTTACAAAATAATTGTCAGGCACACGACAGTTCGTGATTTTCTCATCTTACCCTTCATATATATTGAATTAGATTGTATTTTTATTTAAACAAATTTTACTGATACACTCATCAACCATACAACTGTTACGCTTCCATTTTTCTTTTTTCCTGATGCCGGTTTACTGGTTTGCATTGAGCCAGACAGCAGTTATTAATGTAACAGATGCAATCTTTATTTTCATCATCCTGCATTTGCTGGTTTACCCTGCAAGTAATGGATATAACAGTTATATGGACAGGGATACAGAAAGTGTTGGTGGAATTAAAAATCCTAAGCAACCAACCGAACAATTGTTCTACGTATCTGTTGTATTAGATGTTATTGCATTAGTATGTAGTTATTTTATCAGCCTGTATTTTATGCTTGGCCTTATTGCTTATATCCTGGCATCAAGGGCATACAGTTACCGGGGCATAAGGCTCAAAAAATATCCCGTTATTGGTTATTTAACGGTTGTTATCTTTCAGGGAGGACTTACATTTTTTTTGGTGATGCACGGCAGCAGTGAGGATAAAATAACAGATGTTCCACTTATTGGCATGTTAACGGCCAGTTTACTTATTGGAGGATTTTATCCGCTAACACAGATATATCAGCATAAACAGGATAATGCTGATGGGGTGCGATCAATCAGCAGCCTGCTAGGCTACAATGGCACTTTTGTTTTTACAGCTGTTGTTTATTTACTGGCCATGTGCAGTCTGGGCTTCTATCTCATTACACAATCAAAGCAAAATAATTTCTTTATTATTCAGATCTTCTTTATACCGATACTCGTATATTTTTTATGGTGGTTTAAGAAAGTTTATACAGATACCCGTGAAGCGAATTTTAAAAACACAATGCGTATGAACTTGTTGGCATCCTTTTGGAGCAATTTAGCATTTGTAACCCTATTAATACTTGAAAAATATTGAGTAAGATAATTTCCATAGCAACCGAAGTTCCTACATTTAAGCATGAACAACAGGCCATTTGCAATTTTGCTGACACCATTTACAGTAAGGATGAAACAGAAAGCCGTAAATTAAGATTTCTGTACAGGCAAAGCGGTATAAATACCAGGTATTCTGCTATACCCGATTACAGTTTAGCACCCCAAGACCGCCAGTTTTACTCAACCTCACCCGACCTGGAGCCTTTTCCAAACCTGGAAAAAAGAATGGACTGGTTTTCGAAAAATGCCGCATCACTTTCTATAAAAGCCATTGAAAAATGTATTGACGGTAAGATCGACAAAGCTGATATCACTCATTTGATCACAGTAAGCTGCACCGGCATGAGTGCACCCGGCCTTGATATAGAAATTATGGAGCAAATGCAGTTAATGAGGAATATTTTCCGCACTTCTGTAAATTTTATGGGCTGTTATGCGGCAATACATGCCCTTAAGCTTGCTAATATTATCTGTAGATCGGAAGAAAATGCCAATGTGATTATTGTTTGCACAGAATTTTGTA
>JAYUYX010000018.1:0-37789 GCA_043752205.1 Chitinophagaceae bacterium | reverse complement strand
CCTTCCCCTACAGCTTATTTAAATGCCCGTTCAAATATTGAACGGGCATTTTTTTTGCGACGGCCTTACCTTTTTCGGTTATCATAACTGTCTTTATTTACCCTGGTATTACTGTACGTTTTAACAAAGCTTTTTCCACTTCTTTAACAAAGTCTTTTTAAATAATCTGGATCATTTATCATCTTATACGTAAGTAAATTATAAAACTTAAAGAAGATGAAAAAAGATCTACACCTTGTTGCCTCAGTTGATAAGCCCGAAGTACTGGAAGACATAATCGAAAAGCTTGCAATACGCCCTTATGATATTGGTTATGCAAAAGCTGCGGTACCTAAATCATGGCAGGCATTAGATACCTCCTCTGTTGAAGCTTATATAAGTGGTGCCGTGGAGTTTGACTATAACGAAACGCAAAGGATCAAAATTCCTTATATCACCGGGTTTTTGTTCAGTTGCACAAAAGAAAAAAATGATCCCTATGATCTTACATGGAGTTTCTCGCTTTCTTAATATTAGTTTTTGTTTGGTATTTGTTTGGTTTCACTAAAGATCTGCTGACCTCCCGGTTGGCAGGTCTTTGTTTTTTTCACGAATTATTTCTGCCGCAATACTTACAGCAATTTCACGGGTTGTTTTGCTCAAGATGTTTATTCCTACGGGGGTATGTACCTGTTGCAATGCACTTGCAGCAAAACCGGCTGCTTCCATTTCCTCCAACAGTGTTTTTATTTTATGATCGCTGCCCAGCAGGCCCAGGTATGCAAATGGTTTGTTCATCAATTGTTTTAAAACTGTTTTATCGGTGCGGTATCCGATGGTCATAATAACAACAAAATCATTTTCAGTATCATAAAGCTGTTCGCCAATTGTTTTATAGTTAACAATATGTTTTTCCTGCACAAACAAATTGGCTTCCATCGTATTCAATTCCTTCCTGTCATCATACAGCTTAATATAAAAGCCCAGGTAGTTCATCAACTCAGATAAAGCAAGTCCTACATGGCCTGCACCTATGATATGAATTATAGGTTGCTGGTTTATAGCTTCGGTATA
Organism: Chitinophagaceae bacterium; assembly: GCA_043752205.1. Taxonomy (GTDB): domain Bacteria; phylum Bacteroidota; class Bacteroidia; order Chitinophagales; family Chitinophagaceae; genus Ferruginibacter. Next base: position 36,736 of record JAYUYX010000018.1, on the reverse strand, counting down.
AAGCCAGTCCGTTTCGGATGTATATTGAAATGTTGCAGGAGATTTATCAGTAACCTGTAAACCTATTGGAGAAAGTTGAATGAAATTTTTTTCCCGGGATATTATTTTTTCTATCGTATCCTTATCGGCAATCGTTAAAGGTATAAAAGCATTTAACTGGCTGCCGGAGCAGATCATACCCGACTGGTCTTTTGAATGCTCCTTATCATGGTGCTGCCGCAGGAGTAAGACAGCTGTTTCGTTTTGCTGTAACCTGGCTTTGGTTTTTTCCACAAGCTTATGTTCCATAATTCCGCCGCCGATAGTTCCGCACATTTCTCCATCTGCGGCAACAGCCATATTAAATCCTTTACGGCCGGGAGAACTTCCTTCACTTTCTAAAACATACAGCAACTCCACGTGAACAGCATCATTTAATTTAGATAATATGAAATGCCACTGGTCCATTATTTCTTTTTCCGGTTGTCTAATATCTTTTTAAAGGAACGGCTGCGTATCTCATCCAGCGTTAAGCCGGTTACGAGCACTTCTTCTTCGGTAATGGCGCCACTGTTCAATGCCCTTAAAAAATAATTAAGTAAGCCCTGCCCGGTTGCTGCATCATCAAACACATCGCCGATCAATGTTGCTCTTGCTGCTTTTTCAACAAAGGTTTTTAAACGTTCTACGGCATCATCATAACTTTCTAAAAAGAAGGCATACACCGCTGCATAGCGCATGGGGAACTGAGCAGGGTTAAGATCCCAACCCTGGTAAAATCCATTCCACAAAGAATGACGGATATGATCGTATCCTTTTCTCCATGCATGATGCACTGTATCCATGTTTTCCTGGAGCTGCTCCTGGGTAAGATCATCACCCCGGTGTGGACCAATGGGCATGGTGTTGGTTGCACCATCACTAAGCCAGATACCGGTATGCGCCAGTGCAACCTTGGTCATGTGGTGAGCAAAATCACAAACCGGGTGATCCATCTCCTGGTACTTTGCCGTGATGTTGCAACTGGCTGTATAATCATAAGTACCGAAATGCATCGCAATACACCTACCCTTACTCGCTTTGATAAATCTGTACAAGGGATTGGTTCCGTCTATATCCATAATGGCCTGCGTGGTCTCTACCATCATCTCCATTTTTAAAATGCCGGGTTCTATTTTCAATTCAGTTTCCAGTATATCAAAAAACTGCGCAAGGGTTGCGGGCTGTTCGGGAATAGTAACCTTTGGCAGCATAACAATAAAATTATCGGGCAACCTGCCTCCGGTTTCTTTTACAAGCGTGCTCACAAAAATATCCAGCGTACGCAATCCTCTTTCTTTCATCTCTTCTGTAAAAGGTTTTATGCGGATGCCGATAAATGGCGGCAAAGTTTTTTCTTTCATACCCTTTGCAACTTCCAGTGCAGCGGTACGGGCTGTCTCGTCTTCTTCTTCGTTACTCCGGTTACCATAACCATCTTCAAAATCGATGCGGAAATCTTCAATGGCTTCGGATTTTAACTTGGCAATTACTTTATTGTAAACTTTTTTACTAAAGTTTGTTGTGGTATCCATCCCAAACACATTACCAAAAACATTGTGATCTGGCGCATAGGTCTCAAATATATCCAACGCTCTTTTTCCTAACGTGCTTGCTGAATCAAATTTAAATAGATTAGCTCCACCGTATAATGTATGCACGGGCTGGCGTTCACTTCTGTCGCCTGGATAAATTTGCTGAAAGGAAGTATTAGCGTCCTTTAAATTATTGAATATTTCTTCCCGTTTGTTTATTGGAACTGATAGAGTCATTTTTTATTAGTTATGTGTTTATAAAAACTGTTTCAATCCTCCTGGTGCTACAGGTTCCTCCGCCAGCTGGCGGAGGCGGAGGGGGTTTTAACTCCCCCGGTATGTTGAATACCCAAACGGGTTTATAAGCAATGGCACATGGTAATGCGCATCATCAAAAACAATAAACTGTATTTCTACTTCTGGATAAAAACTTTTTATTTTTTGAGATGCAAAATAATTACCGGTATTAAAAACCAGTTTGTAATTTCCATGAGTAAGGTTTTTGTTTGCCGGTAACAAATCGCTTATTCTTCCATCATCATTAGTAAACCCCTGAGCGATGGTTTGCCAAACGCCATTCACCGGTATTTGCAAACGGATACTGATGTCTTTTCCGGGCATGCCCACAGCAGTATTGAGCACATGTGTAGTAAGCTGACTTGTTTTTAAAAAACTCCAGTCGCCATCAGTAATTAATTTTTGAAAACGGAGAATGCTGATCTTCATTTGCTCTCCCATAGCAATATGCAGCTCTTCTCCGATGGTATTACTGAGCCTATCCTCCAGCAGGCGCAACATCTCTGTTGCAGATCTGCCGGTTGCACAAACGATAAATATGAATCCAAACTTTGCTTCATATTCCTTATTCGTATTGGCAAGTGCAGTGATAGTTTTCTTAGAAGCTGCTGCAACTGAAGCCTGTTCTTTGCCTGCAAATTTTTTGGTAAGGCTTTTCACATCGCCGATCTTTGGGTGATGCGTAAAGGATTCGAGCCAATCTATACTGCTGCATTGGTTGTACCAAATATCAGTTGCTCCATCAATAAAAGCTTTTTCACCGGTAAAAGGAAATTGCTTTAACATCAGATCTACCCAGACTGTAGAGCCGCAGCAGCTTAAAAGGAGCTTTGCTTTCTCCGCCTTGTTTAACTTATTAAATGTCTTTATCGTCATAATAAACTTTTATATTTTTTTTACTTTTTACTTTACCGCTGCGCCCTGTTCTATCCAGCACCTGATTATATCTCTTTCCTTTTGTGTCATATTCGTTTTATTATTCTGCGGCATTGTTTTAGTATGTACTACACGTTGCATGATCAGTTCTTTCTTCCGCACAATATCTTCGGGTGTATCATATATAACCCCATTTGGTGGTGCTTTGTAAAAATCATCAGTGGGGCTGGAGGAATGACAGCTTACACAGCGCTCCTGTATAATAGCATTCACTTCACTGAATTCAAATTTAGAGTTACAGGCACCCGGATCTTTTGGCGGGGCAGATATAAAAGCGCCTGCCAATAATATAACAACCGACACAGGCAATACCCAAACCGCCAGTTGCCCTTTTTCCCTCAGGTTAAGATAATGTTTTACGCCTGCAGTTCCTACGGTAATAATGATCAGTATCAGCCAGGGATTTTCGTAACCGAATGTTGTTGGAAAATGATTGCTGATCATTACAAACAGCACCGGCAACGTAAAATAATTATTATGCAAGGACCTGCTGAGTGCATTCTTCCCTAACTGTGGATTCAAAGGCAATCCTTGCCTGGCAGCTTTTACCATGGCTTTTTGTGCAGGGATGATAACGAAGAAAACATTGGCCACCATAATGCTGCCGATCATGGCGCCAAAATGTATGTATGCAGCCCGTGCACTGAATACATGGCTGTAGAAATAAGCAAAGCCAACTAAAACAGCAAAGCCCACTACCGTAAATATTATTGGATTTTTTATTAAAGGAGATTTGCAAAGCAGGTCATATATGATCCAGCCAACAACAAAAGATCCTACACCAATGCCAATGCCGGTAAGTGGTGAAATATCCAGCACGTTCTTGTCTATCAATAACGCTGTTGCATTAAAATAATACACAACAAACATCAGGCAGAATCCGGATATCCAGGTAAAATAAGCTTCATATTTAAACCAGTGCAGGTGTTTTGGAATTATTTTAGGGGCTACTTTATATTTTTCTAGGTAATAAAAACCGCCGCCATGTACAGCCCACAGATTACCAGCCAGCTCATCACGTACATCATGTGTACGGTTCAAGGCATTCTCTAAAAAAACAAAATAGAATGAAGCGCCGATCCATGCAATACCAAAAGTAATATGCATTAAACGGATCACGATATTCAACCATTCCATTAAATGCGATTCCCAGGGTGTGCCCTTTGCATATATATATACCGCAGCCGCCATGGCAATACTTACCAATACCAAGGCCGTGTAAACAAAGTTTTGTGAAGATGCAAGTCCTGCTTTCTTTTTTTCGACCTCTATCCCTGCTTCATCATCAACCTCGTATTGTTTGGCAACCGAACGCAGGTAATAGGTCATTACTGTGAGCATGACCAAAACAAATCCCAGCACAACCAATAAAACAATTCCGGGCATCCCTTAATTTTTAATCTTACCAAATAACCTTAAGCGGCTGATCCCTCCATCAGGAAAAATATTTAGGCGAACATGTGTCACCCCCTCAATCATATTTATTTCTTCTGCAAAATCATGTTCATGATCGGCCTGTAACTTTTGACTAGGTAATAAAGATTGCCATTGAATTTTTTCCTGTAAAACATCATCATCATTTTCTGCAGTACAAGCTTCAATGGAACAGCTGTCTGGGTAATTACCTTTGAAATGACAGGTATCAACAAGGATACGTTCTATATTTCCTGCTCTTGCTAATTTTAAAATTACCCAATCCCTGTTGCCGGAAGTACGGTTGCGCTTGGTTTCCCAGCCATCGCCCATATTAACCCCACGGCCCGGCATAATAAGATTACCCATGGCACTAAAGAACATATCATTGCAGGCAATAGCTTTGCCTCCATTGATAGCAGCAGCAAGGTCTATCACTTCATCAGCATCAACTGCATCCCAATCCTTAAAAACTTCTCCATATATTCTAAACCTGGCTACGCCACCATCAGGGTAAATATGTAGCCTTACATGAGTAAATATTTCTGTGCTGTTACTTTCATAAAAATTCTGGCTGCCTGCATCCAGGTGCGATTTAGGCAGGATTTCTTTCCAGTTAAGATCATTCCATTCTTTTATCGGTTCAGCATCTGTTAAATAAACTGCTTCCACAGAAGCATGTGGTGGATGATTGCCCAGAAAAAAATTAGTGTCGATATCAAAGCCAATAATTTTACCGGGAGTTGCCAGTTGTATAATCGCCCAATCATGACCGGGAGTTCTCTTCCGGCGGCTTTCCCAGCCATCCATCCATTTACCACGATCTGTATATTTATCAGTAATGAAAATTCCCCTTGTTGGTTTGAGGAGATTTTCCTTCTCTGCAAAAAAATCATCTGTTGCATGTAACACTTTACCGCCAAGCCTTTCAGCAGCCAGGTCGGTAAGCTGTGCGAATGCCGGCGCTTCTTTAATAATTTCTTTTACTCTTTCAAAAGCCATTGTCCTGCGTTTTTTTGTGCTATTTTTTTATCTTGATACACGGTGATGCCGTTCACAATTGTTTGTTGTACTGTGCCTGTTAATTGACGGCCATTGTAAGGACTGCAATCATAACGATGCAAAATATCTGCAGCCTTCACTTCAAATGCTTCATCCGGGTTCCAAATTACAATATCAGCATCATAGCCTGTTGCTAATTTTCCTTTATGATCATCAACCTGTAAAAATAAAGCAGGATGTTCCGTAAGCAAAGGAATGAATTTTTCTATGGATATTATTTCTTTCATGGCTGTCCATGCAGCCGGTAAAAGAAATTGTAACCCTGCAATCCCTCCCCAGGCTTTCATAAGATCCCCGCTTTCAAGTTCTTTTATATCCGGCGGTGCCGGTGAATGATCTGTAGCAATAAAATTCAGTACTCCATTTTGCAAAGCCTGTTTCAACTGATCGTTATTTTCTTTTTCTCTAATGGGCGGTGCACATTTATATAAACAATTTGCATCCGGAATATCTTCTGCATTAAAATAAATATAGTGAGCACAGGTCTCAGCAGTAAGCGGCAATCCTTCCTTTTTAGCTTTATCAATATTCACAAGCGCTTCAGCAGAGGAGACATGTACAATATGTGTTTTACAATGGTGTTTTCTGCAAAGTTTTATCATCAGGTCAATTGCATTATTCTCCCATTCCCTGGGGCGGCTTGTCAGGTATGCAGTATAACTTGTAGGAAATGTTTCCAGGTCATTAGCACAATCGCTTTTCAATTCACAATGGGCAAGTAAAGGCAGTCCATATTTTTTAATGAGAGGCATTGCTGCATCAATCTCCTTTTCACCCACGTTGGGAAATTCATCAATGCCTGAATGGGTGAGGAAACATTTGATCCCTAATACACCAGCCTGCATTAATCCTTCAAGGTCATCCTGGTTTCCGGGGATCAATCCACCATAAAAACCAACATTAACATGCAACTTATCTTTTGATGCGGCTAACTTTTCTTCAAATGCTTTTACATTGGTTGTAACCGGACTTGCATTCAACGGCATATCAACTATGCTGGTAATGCCGCCTGCGGCTGCAGCCTGGGTTGCCGTATCAAAGCCTTCCCAGTGTGTTCTGCCCGGCTCATTGATATGAACATGTGCATCAATAATACCGGGCATTAAAATATGATCGCCAACATCTTCTGCTCCCTCAATTTTATGATAATGAATTGCAGTGATGATACCATCCTCCATACAGATTGTTGCCGGCTGAAGTTTTCCATCAAGCCAGCAACGGTTGCTATAGATCAATTTTTTATTATTCACACTATTTTATTTCTGGGCTAAAGCCCATAATTATTATTTTATTATTGTCCCTGGCCTGTGCACAGCATCCTGCGGAAAGGCCAGGCCAATTCAGAAGGCCAAGGCAACTCAGAGGGTCAGGGCGTTTCAGAAGGTCAGGGTAATTTCAGATGTGATTGAATTGCTGTTCCTGAATTCCTCCCCTGAATTGCTCCGCCCTTCAGGGCGGAGATATAAATCCCAAAAAGACCCGGGCTTTAGCCCTTGCCTGAATTATACAATCCCATCAATACTTTTTCTGGTGTGATGGGTGCATCATAGCCAATGCTTGCGGCGGGATTAAAAGCCAGCACCGCATTTCGAATGGCGAAATATGCACCGATCCCATACATCAACGGCGGCTCACCTACAGCTTTAGACCTGAAGATGGCCATATCATTTCCATCCGTGTTTAAAAATTTTATATCAAGTACTTTGGGAACAGAGTATATGTCTGGTATCTTGTAAGTAGATAATGCGTTGGCTAATAATTTCCCTTCATTGTTGTAGATCACTTCCTCTATCGTCATCCAGCCAATGCCCTGTACAATGCCGCCTTCGCACTGGCCAAGGTCAACCAGCCTGTTCATGCTGCTGCCAAAATCATGTACAACTTTTACCGCATCAATATCATAGGTTCCCCTTAAACAATCAACCGTTGCTATGGTAAGTGCAGTGCCATACACATGATACGCAAATGGATGTCCCTTCTCAATAGATTTGTCATAATGAATAAATGGCGTGGCGTAATGCCCTTTAGCGCTCAGGTTTATGCGGCTCATAAAAGCCTGCCGCACTAGATGCTTCCAATCAAACACCGAAGCTTCATTATCGATATACACTACTTCATTTTTTATTTCTACGGTTGCTTCTTCCCTATCTGTTAATTCGGTTTTAATAAATGAAACCAGGCGTTCTTTAATTTGATTGCATGCATCCAGCAATGCTTTGCCATTCAGGTCGGCAGTAGAACTTGCCGCCGATGGTGAAGTATTGGAAACCCTTGTTGTATTGGTGCTTTCTAATTTTATTTTATCGTGGGAAATGCCAAAACAGGTTGCTGCTACCTGTAGCATTTTTGAATTTACACCTTGTCCCATTTCTACAGCGCCGGTGCTCACACCAACTGTTCCGTCATTATATACATGCACCAATGCCCTGGCCTGGTTCATCATGGTATTGGTAAAAGATATACCAAAGCAAACGGGCATCAGCGATAATCCTTTTTTGTAAAATTGATTTTGTTGATTGAATTTTTCTATTTCTTTTTTTGCCGCAGCAACATCATACGTTTCAATCACATCATCCCAGCAATTTTTTGACTGGCATTCTTTCACGATCTGCCCATAAGGAAATTCATCGCCATTATCCATCATGTTCTTACGCTGGATGAGATCGGGGTCAAGATGTAATTTTTTTGCTGCGTGATCAATGGCCGCTTCAATTACAAACATGCCTTGTGGGCCACCAAAACCACGAAAAGCAGTGTTAGGTGGTAAGTTGGTTTTACAGGAATGCGCCGTAACATTTACATGCGGAATATTGTAACTGTTGGTTGCATGAAATAAAGTTCTTTCTAAAATGGCAGGTGAAAGATCTGCTGCAGCGCCGCCGTTCTGGTAAAACGTGGCTTCATAAGCCATGATATTGTATTCATCATCCAACCCTATTTTATAATCACTGCTATAAGGATTTCTTTTTCCTGTCATGCGCATATCTTCCATGCGGTGGGGAATACATTTGGCAGGGCGCTTTAATATCCATGCAGTCATTGCTGCCATAGTTCCCCATGCCGAGGCCTGGTCTTCCTTGCCCCCAAAGCCGCCACCCAGGCGGGGTACATCAACTTCTATTTTATTCATGCCAATACCCAAAACTTTGGCTACTGTTCTTTGCACCTGGCTTGGCCCCTGTGTAGATGAAAATATTTTTACGCTGTCATGTTCTGTTGGATATGCATAAGCGCCCTGCGTTTCTAAATACAATTGTTCCTGTCCGCCAGTTTCTGTTTGTCCTTCAAAAATATATTTGCATTTGCTGAATGCTTCTGCAACATTTCCCTTTACAAATTTCCTGGAAGGGCTTAATAATTTGCCCTGCTTAAAAGCTTCTCGTGGTTCAGTAATTATGGGAAGTGGTTCAATTTCTATTTTGATAGCATGAAAAGCTTCTTCCGCAGCATCTTCATTTTCTGCAACGATCAACAAAACGGGCTGGCCCTGGAAATGCACTTCATGATCTGCCAGGAATGGCTCATCGGCTATGATGCCACCGATCTGGTTCTCTCCAGGGATATCTTTATAAGAAAATATTTTAACGATGCCTTCCATCTGCGACGCAGCTGCATGATCAATACTTTTAATGATGCCATGGGCTACAGGAGAATCAAAAACTTTTACAAACAAAGCCCCTTCCATAACCGGAATATCATCCACGTAAATAGATCTACCTGTTACATGTCCGGCTGCATCAATATTACCAATGCTTTTTTCCATAGTTAAGGTTGCAAAATATTTTTGATTGTTGTACTTAGTTTTTGATCGATACTTTGAAAATGAGCCAGGAACAGTTGCCGCAACAAAAGTCTTTTGTATTCCTTTGTTCCTCTTGCATCGCTGATAGGAGCAACTTCTGCATTCATGATCTCCACCGCGGCTTTTAAATTTGTAACATTGATCTCTTTCCCTTTTAAATATTCAGCGGTATTGCCCAGGTACTTTGGGAATGGCGCTACACCACCTGCAGATAGGTGTATCTCCGTAATTATACCAGCATCATCCTGTAATAATGAACAGGCTGAATTTACCGTTGCAATATCCAGGTGCATGCGCTTGCTTACTTTTTCAAAGCTGAAATTGTTTTTGTGCGGCGGCGTGAAGATTATTTTTTCTATGATCTCACCTGCTGCTTTATCAATTTGTTTATAACCTTTATAAAAATCTCTAAGCTTGATCGTTCTTAAGGTTCCTTTATTATTCAAAACAATATCACTATCCAGTGCAAGAAAGAAAATGCTCATGTCGCCGATGGGAGATGCATTCACCAGGTTGCCCGCCATGGTAGCCATATTGCGGATGGGTGTTGAAGAAATAAGCTTGATGTATTTGCGCAGGTTGGGAAAAAGATTCTGAACAATTTTAGACTCTGTAAATGCCGTAACAGTAACTGCAGCGCCGATATGGCATTGCCCGTTTATAATGCTTATCTCCTGCAAACTAGCCTTATCAAACACCTGGTATACTTCTGCTTTCTTTACCTGCAATGCTTTTTGTACAACCAGGTCGGTACCCCCGGCAACAACTAAATTCTCTTTTGAGTGATCATGTTGTAATGGTTGTATAGATTGTTTTAATTTTATAAGCCTCTCTTTTATCTCGCCAAAATAAGAAGGAATAAAATTTTGCTGCACCAGCCAGGCTATTGATTCCTCTTCTGGTTTATCCATCATCTTTTCAGACAGAATAGCGGCAGCTCTTTCAATAGATTTATAACCGGTGCAACGGCAGATATTACCATCAATTGCTGCAATGGCTTCTGTATATTCTTTTGCCGTATCATTCAACACAAACCCTGTAAACGACATGATGAAACCGGGTGTACAAAATCCGCATTGTGTACCGTTGCAATCAACCATGGTTTGTTGTACGGGAGAAAGTTCTTTATCCCGTACAACCTGGTCATCCGGGCGGGCATTGATACCTTCTACGGTCACTATATGTTTTCCCTGTGCATTGGCCAATGGCAACAGGCAGCTGGTCATTGAATGATAAACCAGTTTATCTTTTTCAAGATCTCCAACTAAAATGGTACATGCGCCGCAATCTCCTTCCCTGCAACCGATCTTTGTACCCATCAATCTTTTATGATAGCGCACAAGATCTAAAACCGTACTCCCTGTAGGAAGTTTTGTTTCAATTAATTTATCATTTAAAATAAACTGCAGCATCAATATTCAGTTTTGCTTGTACTCTCACTCCATTTTTCAAATGCTTCCAATGCTTCTTCTCTTAACATTTGTTGAGTGAATAATTTTCTTTCTGAAATGGGCCTGGCAATTTCTTCATAAATAAACTGGTCATCAAAATTTATAGCTGTTGCATCTTCTTTAGCATTGGCATAAAACAATTTTTCGGGCCTTGCCCAGTAAATAGCACCAAGGCACATCGGGCAGGGTTCGCAACTGGTATAAATTTCGCAACCATCCAATTGAAAACTATTTAAAGCAGCGCAGGCATTTCTTATTGCAACCACTTCGGCATGTGCAGTGGGGTCATTGCTTGCAGTAACCTGGTTAACACCACGGCCAATGATCTTACCATCTTTAACTACCACGGCACCAAAGGGTCCTCCATTGCCTTCTACAACATTATTGATTGACAGGCGGATCGCTTCCAGCATAAACTCAGGCTTATCCATATTCCATGTTTTAATTAAACAAGCACAAAACTGCGGCAACATTAAAAGTACCAAATTGCGCTTACGCAGACAAATTACATACAATTGAATTCTATTATAAAAAACCTTCAGCCTGCCTGTCCCGGTCATTTCGGGGAACTTGTCGAAGGCGGATATAAATTAAAAATAACGGCTTCGACAAGCTCAGCCTGACAGTCTACTGGCGCAAGCAAAGCTTACTGCATATGATTTATAAGATGGCCATTATTACTGCAGCTCTTGTTTATATTTGTATAGATGAATATTGATTTTACTTATTTGTCCCTGGAACAGCGACTGAATGCCATTCAGCGGCTTACTGCTTTATGGGCATTTACTGAAAGCGGCTTAGGTGGAATCATGCATGCCCTGCAAATTCCTTTCACCGGGTTGCTGGTTGGGGGTATGGCAGTTATCATGATCAGTCTTATTGCTGACCTGGCAGATAATAATTATAAACTGATCTTGAAAAGTGCTGTGATCGTGTTGATCGTAAAAGGGATGGTTAGTCCACATACACCATTGCCGGCTTATATTGCAGTCAGCTTCCAGGCCTTACTGGGCTTTGGCTTATTCAGTTTATTAAGGGTGAATTTTTTCAGTATTATATTATTAAGCAGCATTGCCATGCTTGAGTCGGCTATTCAAAAGATCCTTGTGCTTACGCTGTTTTTTGGAAAATCTATCTGGAAAGCAATGGATGAGATGATGGCCATGCTTGCCAGGCAGTTTGGCAGCAGCATTACAAATGGAAGTTACTGGATCATTGGAATTTATTTATGTATCTATATCATTGGCGGATTTTTTATTGCATGGCTTGCTTATAGAACTATACAAAGTTTTAAATCAAAAGCACCTGCACTAAAACTGGATATGCATGAAGGGTTACCAATTGCTGCTCCAGTTTTAAATAGGCCCCGGGGAAAAACTATTTATAAAAAATTATTGGTGCTGGTTATATTAATGATCGGGCTGTCGGCTATATTATTTGTTTTTGCAGCTGATACTAAAACCGGCTGGCTTGCTGTAGCAAAAACGATCAGCTGGACGGTATCGGCAATCCTGATCTGGTATATGCTGATAGGCCCGCTATTTACAAAAGCTGTTCAAAAGATTTTACAGAAAAGAGAAAGCCGGTACAGTGAAGAGGTATCAAAGACGCTGGCTTTTCTCCCTGTGCTAAGACAATTATCTGTTTTAGCCTGGCAGCAAAGTAAACTACAGCACGGCTTAAAAAGATGGCATGTTTTCTTTACCACGCTAATTCATGCTGCGCTCACCTATGCAGAGCCGCCCGCAAGCGTCACAAATTAATGTATGCGTATCTATATTTTTTCCAGGCCGATACATAGTGGCAAGACCACTGAACTGATGAACTGGTGCAATGCACAGGAAAGTATTGCAGGCATCCTGATGCCTGATATTGATGGCAGCAGAAAGATCTATAATATTGAAACAAAAGAGGTTTTCGATATTGAATGTATTGACCCTGCAAATAATACAGAGGCCTTAACAAGTGTAGGCCGGTTTAATTTTTATACTTCCGCATTTGAAAAAGCGAATTCTAAATTATTGAATGCTTTACCCCAAAACCCCAGCTGGCTTGTGATTGATGAAGTAGGAAAGCTGGAGCTGGATGGCAAAGGCTTTTATATTTCGCTAATGAACATTGTCAATTCTTATAACAACGATATTGGAAGTGGTAACTTATTAATTACTGTACGGGAAAGTTTGTGTGCTGAAGTTATAGCGTTCTTTAAAATTAAAGACTGCAGGGTTATTCAGCAGCTAGAGGAACTCAATTAACAAAAAAAATCCCCGTTTTGCAACGGGGATCAGTATTAGTTTAAGCAGCTTACTCATGCATTACCATGATCGGCATTTTGCTATGAAAAGATAATGTCTTTGTTCTGCTTCCGGTTAATATCTTATCAATAAAAGAGCGGTTCTTTTGTACAACAATGATCAGGTCAATATTCCGGCTTTCGGCAAACAGGTTGATCGCTTCATCTACATCATACAAACGCATAAAATAAAACTCGGGGTTATATTCAGCGAACATCTGTTTTAGTTCCTGTTTTTCCTGCTCGTAATTTTCAGTCAGCGAAATATAGTGATCCTTATCTACGTTCACCACATGTAATTGTGGTTTAAAAACATTCAGGAAATTTTTTATAAGCCCCGAAGGTGTTGTTTCAATCGTGTTCTTAAAATCGGAGGTAAGCATTACATTTTTTATGGGGCTAAAGGAAGCATCCTGCGGAACAATTAATACCGGGCAAACTTTTCTTTCGGCCATCTTTAAAGTATTGCTTCCAAAAAGAACCTGGGCAATAGCAGATTTACCGGTGATACCCATAATGATCAGGTCTGCATTGCGGTGACGGGCAGTTTTTTCCAGGCCATCTACAAAATCACTCTCGTCAAAAGCCAGTACTTCAATATTCAGCGGGTTATCCAGCGTTAACTCGGTTTTTATATTTTCAAGACCTCCTATTGCATGTTCAGCCTCTACCGGTTTTGTAAAGCTGTGGTAAAGGATTATTTTTATATCATTCTGACCAGCTAATAATTGAGCCGCATATCTTGCAGCATGCAAAGAAGTTTCTGAAAAGTCAATAGGTACAATAACTGTATTCATAAAAATTGCTTTAAGTTAAAAGGTAGGCAAATTTAGTTTATTTATTATTGGTTTCTGTCTTGACCCTCATTTTAATGACAAACAGCCGCATTTTGCGCCCATTTTCATACACTGATTATTTATCTTTGTCGCCCATGGCTCAAAAAAAATTAGAACGGTTTGCTGCAATAAAAACATTCCCAAACGTACTGGAATATCCTGTAGGTATGGGAGGAAAATGGCATGAATTTTTTAAGAATAAAAATCCGTTATTACTGGAACTTGCCTGCGGAAGGGGAGAATATACTGTTGGATTGGCAAAGTTGTTTCCTCAACAAAATTTTGTGGGCGTAGATGTAAAGGGAAACAGGATGTTCATCGGCGCAAAAAAATGTCTTGCAGATAATTTAAGCAATGCAAGATTTTTACGCACCCAGATAGAAAAACTGGCTGAGTATTTTGCGCCTGGCGAAGTGGATGAGATCTGGATTACTTTTCCCGATCCGCAGCTGCGTATCTCCAAAGCAAAAAAAAGATTGACACATCCCCGGTTTTTAAGATTGTATAATCAGATACTGAAGCCAGGTGGTTTTATTCATCTTAAAACCGATTCTCCTGATCTTTTTATGTTTACAAAAAAAGTAATTGAACTTTGCGATTTGACGCTTGTTGAAGAATCTGATAATGTATATGCGGAGCCTGATGTAAAAGAAGAGCTTACCATAAAAACGCATTACGAGAACCTGGACATAGCACAAAGTAAAAAAATTCATTACCTGAGATTTACTTTGCCGGCAGTTATAAAAAATATTGATGAACAATTACAGGAAATATTAAGAGATGAAGAACAGCTGGATTGAAGGTGAAGATTTTTATTACAATGAGCTGGGTTTTATTGTGCTGACTGCAAAATATCATCTGGACAGGGGACACTGTTGCGGAAACGGCTGCAGGCATTGTCCCTATGAATATATAAATGTTCCTGAACCTAAAAGGAGTAGCCTCCCCAACCCCTCCCAAGGAGGGGCTTCGGAACCTACATTTTAATTGTATCTTTTCTAAAATGAAAAAACAAGTAAAGAAACCAGCTGCTAAAGAAACTCCCAAAAGCACAGTAAAAGAGTACAGTTTTTTTGCAGATGTGTACGAAGTGGTAAGACTGATACCAAAAGGAAAGGTAACTTCTTATGGTGCTATTGCCGCTTACCTGGGCACAAAGCTTAGTGCACGTATGGTTGGCTGGGCAATGAATGCAGCTACTGCCGCTAAACCAAAGGTTCCTGCCCAACGTGTGGTGAACCGCAATGGCATGCTTACCGGTAAATATCATTTTGCTACAGACACTACCATGGAGGAACTCTTAAAAAAAGATGGCGTCACCGTAAAGAATGATACAATCGTGGATTTTAAAGAAAAATTTTGGGACCCGGCAGTTGAGCTATCTTTATAATGCTCAAATCAATTCACTATCATGAGTAATACCATTCATAAAGGCAATGTTAGTTTTGTTAACCACGAAAAGAAATATATCATCATTGAATATGAAGAGAAGGGAAAGAAAAAAGCGGTTCATGCCAATGTAGATGAAAAAAAACAAAAAGGCACTGTTGAAAAAAAACCAATTCAAAAGAAACACCTTTTCCATATTGGCGATACGGTAAATTTTACGGTTGGAATGTCCGACCGGGGAGACAGGATGATCGCCTCTAACCTGCAATTCCTATATAATACCGCACTGGATGTATTGATCAATAAAGCCAAAACAGAAAATAATTTTATTGGCTACTTAAAAGTTGTAGATGATAAATATTTTGTAAAGGAGATCGACAGCTATCTATTTTTTCCTGTCCCCCTATCGCCCTGGCAGCTGAAACCCACCGAAGCTGAATTAAATGAAGCAGTAACCTTTGCGTTGGAGAACACGGATAAAAAAGAAAAGATAACTGCCAAGCTATACAATAATAAATACATCCCTGAATTTTATACCGCAGTAAAGCTGAACAAAGCCAGCACTCCTGTTGCCGCAAAAGTTTATAAAGTAACGCCGCATGGTATTTACTTAAACTTAATTGAAAATAAGATACAGGTGAAGTTGCCTTTTAAGGAAGGCGTGAAAATAGATGACAGCATTAGTGTAAAGATCGTTTACCTGAGCCCATTTAAGATCATAGTGGAAGAATCATAAAGCATCTATATCGCTGCTGCTCATATCCAGGTGCTGCGCTACTTTATTTTTTGAAGGTGCCTGCAATGCAAAATATATGATGAGTGCTGCAGCCAATGCTAAAAATGCATAATTACCGGTAAGAAATAAACAAATGATACAAATAAAGCTGGCTGCCTCCAGCATTGCCCATAGTATAATACAAGCCGTTCTGTACATAGCGAATTTTGCCGAAGGTGTATTTTCATAACCATCCTTTATTACTGCCAGTTTCTTTTTAAAAATTGTAGTACCTCCAAATATGGCTCCGGCTGCAAATACTAAAGCAATTACCTGCAGTATCCTTTCGGCTGCAGCAAGTGAAGGCAATATGGTTTTGCTATACACTAAATAAAATACAATTCCTGCAAAGAACAATTGTGCAGTAAGCATCGCCTGGTGCATAAGCTTAAGCACAGAATATGGAGTGGCAGTCTTCATGTCTTAAATCATTAACTGTAATAAGGACTTATCATTAAATAAACAATAACACCGGTAACTGCAACATAAAACCACACAGGCCAGGTAATTCTAACCAGCCTTTTATGTTTATCATACTCGCCGGTAAGTGCCCGGTACGCTGTAAATAAAATAAATGGCAGAATGATAGCAGCCAATGGAATGTGCGTAAGCAGGATGAAATAATAGAACATTCTTAAATTTCCGACAAGGGCTTTTTCATCAATGCTGACAATGCCATCATGATTTGTATCGCCAAATTTTGTTTCGCCTGCCAGCAGGTGATGGCATATATAAGAAACCAGGAAGAGAACTGAAAATGAAATAGCTGAAAGCATTACCCTTTTATGCAGCAGGTATTTTTTTTGTTTCACCGAAAGCAGCCCGCCCAATAATAATACCGCAACTGCTGAGTTTATAACTGCATTTGCTTTTGCAAAAACATGCACATCAAAACCAAGGTCAATATTAAGTTTATATTTACTTAAAAAAACAACGGCTGCAAAAACAACAACTGATACTGTGTAAATCAAAAGCCTTGCTTTTTTATCATTCTTTTCTAAAGCGGGTTGTAACATAAATTATACGATTTGTTTTTCCTGCTTATTTTTTTGGCGGGTAATAAATATAATAACAATAAGAATGATTCCCATTGCAATAAATATAACCGGCAGTATTGGTATAAATTCCCTGAACACAGATGGTTTTTTTCTATCCTTTTCGAGCATCAGTAATGGAATATCTCTTACTAACTGGGCCTGCTTAATTGTATCAAAGCCATTGTACCAGCCACGTACAACCCGGCTGCTGTCTAACAGGAAAAAATTTTCTGTATGAATGAATGCTGTATCGATATTTACATCTGTAACACTTGCTTTAAGTTCATTAAATGCAAAATCATAAATATCTTTCTTATTACCAGTAACAAACCACCAGGTATCATGATTGGCACCGTAGCGATCAGCAAATTTTCTTAACTGAGGCACAGAATCGTGTTCGGGATCTACAGAAATAGAAATAAAATGAACAATACTGTCGTTCTTTAAAAAAGAATCCTGCAGTCTTTTCATATTGCGGGCCATGCCAGGGCAAATAGAAGGGCATCTTGAAAAAAAGAAATCAATCACCAATATTTTCCCTTTCAAATCATCCAGCGAAACTTTTTTACCGAGCTGGTTTGTAAATTGAATGTTCTTTACTTTATGCCAGATGGTATCAGTAACTGTTTTGCCATTTTTTTCTGATACCTGAACACTGTCCGGTTCAAAATACCTGCGGGGCATGTGCACGGCATCTTTGCTGTAATACTTTACTATATAATATCCTGCAAATGGCATAACCATGGCAAGCAATAATGCTAATACGGCTTTTTTATTCATAATCTTTTGCTGATGCTGCAAATTTACGGCAAGGAATATCAATTAGTTCATAAAACAAAAAACCACCCCCGCCGTTGGCGGGGATGGTTAATATTTTAGGGCTTGTTAATATTAATTAAGGTTTTGCATGTTTATCAACTGCGGGTGTTTGATGTTGTTCAGTCGGATCGGGCCTGCTACCTCCGTCAGTATTTTTTAAATTTTTCCAGGCATTCCCATCCCAAAGAAAGGCTGCGATGAACCAAACAAATAACATCAGCGGAACAATGATCGTCATGATCATATTTCTGATCTCATCACCCAGGTGCATAAAAATAGAAACAATATAATAGGCTTTGGCAAGTGTTAGTGCTGCAATTAATAATTTGGTTGATAGCGTTATTGCATAAGATAACTCTCCGCTTTTCCAATACAGAAAATACCCAAGAGCTAACTCAATAACTGTTAATCCAGATAAAACCCAAAACGTTTTCCAGATACGCCCTGTACCGGATGCATGTTCCGGGGCATGTGTAATTTCAGGAGAAGATACTTGTGAACTCATGATTATATTTTAAATAATTTTTAAACAAGATAAAAGCAAAGGAATACAAATACCCAAACAAGGTCAACAAAGTGCCAGTACAATCCTGCTTTCTCAATCATCTCGTAATGACCACGTTGATCAAAATGTCCCATTCTCGTTTTTAGCAGCATAACTATATTTATAATAACCCCGCTAAATACGTGGAAACCATGGAAGCCTGTTATTCCAAAGAAGTAACCACCAAAGGCAATCGGCCCTGGTGTACTTACTAATTGGCCTTCGTGCATTACATGCGGCCCCCATGGATTTTTAGTAACTGTAGTCCCCCATTTTTCTATTTGTCCATTTACTAAAACTGCATGGTCCCCGGTGATCATGTGTGTCCACTCCCATGCCTGGCAACCCAGGAACGCAAGTCCACCAAGAATGGTAAGTACCATATATTTTTCAACGCCCTTCCTGTTCATTTTATGACCTTCGTGAACAGCCAATACCATAGTAACCGAACTGAAGATCAGGATAAATGTCATCAAGCTCACAAACGCCAGCGGAAGATTTGCATGACCGGCAAAAGGAAATGCATTAAAGACCTCGTTAGGATCGGCCCAATGATTTACGCTAAAGCGGATAGTACCATAACTGATCAGGAATGCCCCGAATGTGAAAGCATCGCTCATCAAAAAGTACCACATCATCACTTTACCATAGCTTGCATTGAAGGGACTTCTTCCCCCGTTCCACCATTTGGTATTTGTTGGTATCGCTGTTGTTGACATATAAAGTTCTAAGTTTTAAGTTTTAAGTAAAAGTATTAAGTTTTAAGTTTTGAGTCTACTTATAACTTACTACTTATAACTTTTTCTTATCGTATCATTATTAAGAATATCAATAAATAGATCCAGAGTATATCTACAAAGTGCCAGTATGTACTTACCAGTTCAACCGGAACACTGTTATAGATCCTTGTTTTTGTACTGAATGCTTTTGCAAACAATACGATCAGTGCTACCAATCCTCCAACAACGTGTGCAACATGCAAGCCAACAATTACGTACATAAATGAATACGATACGTTTCCTGTAAGTGTTACCTGCTTTGCCCACAATTGCTGAAAGCCGAGCAATTGAAAAACAATAAAAAGAACTCCCAATACCAAAGTTGCTATCAACAGGCTCCGGTATTTTTTCATCTCCCGCTGCTTAAAAGCTTTCTCTGCCAGGAAGATGGTTAAACTGCTTAAAATAATTGCAGCAGTACTGTACCAAAAAAACTGGGGCAACTCAAACGATTGCCAGTTTGCCTGGTTACGTTTAACTATATAAGCACTTGTTAACCCTGCAAACATCATCAGCAAACTGCCAATGCCCACCCACAGGGTAAATTTATGCGGATGAATTTTTTTTCTTTGTTCCATTGCCACTGTACTCATATCACTTTATCCCTCATGGGAATTTTAAAATTTATTATTGAACTTATTGACCTGCCCTGTTGGCAAACATGGCCAATAAAACGATCATTAAATAAAAATAAGAACTGAACATCACCCGTCTGGCGCTCTTTGCATCCATACGGATGAACAACAACACACTTACATATACCATCCAGAGGTTGCAGACCAGTAAAATAAACATACTCTCTATACCACTGATACCAGTATAATAAGGAACAAATCCCATGGGTATCATCAATGCGCTGTAAATAATGCTTTGCATTGCAGTGAATCTTGTGGGACCCTTATCAGCAGGCAGTAATTTAAACCCGGCTGTTGTATAATCTTTATGTGCCAGCCAGGCAATTGCCCAAAAATGCGGGAACTGCCATAAGAACTGGATGCCAAATAAAACCCATGCTCCTGTCCAGTTTATCGGTGCATCACCATAGGCAGCAACCCAACCAATTAAACAGGGGAGTGCGCCGGGTATAGCACCAACTAATACAGATATGGAATTAACTTTTTTAAGTGGAGTGTAAATAAAGCCGTATAAAAAAAGGCTTAACAAACTTACCACTGCACTTTCGGTGTTAAAAAATTTCCACATCATGTAAACGCCGGCGGCACCGGTGATAAAAGCAAAAATTCCTGCTTCATTCACACTCATGCGGCCACTGGCTACCGGTCTTTTAGCAGTACGCATCATTAACCCGTCGGAAGTTTTTTCCAGTATCTGGTTAATGGCATTTGCTGAGCCGGTAATAAACATGCCTGCTACAAAAAGTAAAAGAACTGATATTATTTTTTCACGAACGTAAAACTGTTCATTGGGTGCAATTAAAAAGCTAACCACCGTACTGAACACAACCATAAAACTTAAAGTGAATTTGATCAATTGAAAGTAATCTTTCACTTTACTCACCAACGTAAACGATGTTGAGTTGTTCATAGCCTCTCCCTCCTTCTCCCTCTCCAAAAGAGAGGAAGCGGCAGATCTAACATGCCCAAACATCTAAACTTCCACATCAACATTGTTATTTATTTCATCAATAATGCAACTTCTAAAAATTTTATCAAAATACATTTTCACTTCAATCTTCCAGTTCCCTCTCCTTTGGAGAGGGGTTGGGGTGAGGCCTCTAATGTTTTGATTCATCGTCTCCTACAGGCACATCCTGTGGTATAAACTCTTTACCGTCTTTTGCATAATCGTATGCACCTCTGTGTACTTCCGGAATTTCTCCTGGCCAGTTTCCGTGACCCGGGTTGATCGGTGTTGTCCACTCTAATGTATTTGCTCCCCATGGATTGGGCGTTGTAACTTTTCTTCCTTTGAACATGCTATAAAAGAAATTGAAAACAAACAATAATTGTGCAGCAAACACGATCATGGCTACAAAGCTGATAAATTCATTCAGCCCGTTAAACATATTAAATGAGCTCCATCCTGAATAATCATAATAACGGCGTGGCATTCCTGCTAAACCTTCGTAGTGCATTGGCCAGAAGATCAGGTAAGCACCAATGATCGTTATCCAAAAATGGATAAAAGCCATGGTGTTGTTTAAATAGCGGCCAAACATTTTAGGGAACCAGTGGTAAACACCGGCGAACATACCAAAGAATGAAGCCACACCCATTACAATATGGAAGTGAGCAACAACAAAATAAGTATCGTGTAAATGAAGATCAAGTGCAGAGTTACCTAAGAAGATACCTGTTAAACCTCCACTGATAAATAAACTAACAAAACCTATGGCAAATAACATACCCGGCGTGAAGCGGATATTTCCTTTCCACAATGTAGTTAGCCAGTTAAACACTTTAATGGCCGATGGTACAGCGATCAACAATGTAAGTAATACGAACACAGACCCAAGGAATGGATTAAGTCCTGTTACAAACATATGGTGCGCCCACACCAGAAAGGCGAGGATGGCAATCGCAAAAATAGAACCCACCATGGCCATATATCCAAAGATGGGCTTACGGCTGTTAACACTGAGAATCTCTGAACTCATACCCATTGCAGGCAATAAAATAATATATACTTCGGGGTGACCAAGAAACCAGAATAAGTGCTGGAACAGAATAGCACTACCACCTTCGTTTGGTAATATCTTACCTGCTACCACAATATCACTTAAGAAGAAGCTGGTGCCCAGGTTACGATCGAATAATAATAATATAGCGCCTGATAATAATACAGGGAAAGAAAGTACTCCTAAAACTGCGGTAAAGAATAATGCCCAGATCGTTAATGGTAAACGGGTCATACTCATTCCTTTTGTACGCATGTTAAGGATAGTAGTTATATAGTTTAGGCCTCCCAGTAATGCGGATATAATAAACATGGCCATACTTACCAGCCAAAGATCCATCCCTATTTTAGAACCACTTGACGCATCGCCCAAAGCACTTAATGGGGGATAGATCGTCCATCCACCACTTGCAGGACCTGTTTGTACAAATAAGGAAGAGAACATGATAATTGAAGAAAGAAAGAAGAACCAATAGCTAAGCATATTCAAAAATGGCGAAGCCATATCTCTTGCACCAATCTGTAAGGGAATTAAAAAATTTGCGAATGTTCCGCTAAGGCCTGCAGTTAATACAAAGAATACCAGGATGGTTCCATGCATAGTTACCAGAGCATAATAAAACTCAGGCTTTAATTTACCACCTGCTGCCCAATGGCCAAGCAAATCTTCCAGCCAAGGAAAAGTAGCTTCGGGGTAACCCAGTTGTAAACGGAATATTACAGAAAACAAACCGCCGATGATAGCCCAGATAATACCTGTTACCAAAAATTGTTTGGCAATCATTTTATGATCCTGGCTGAAAACGTATTTAGAGATAAACGTTTCGTGATGGTGATGATGTTCATGTGTATCATGTGATCCATGAACATCTGCATGCTGTAATGTGGCTACGCTACTCATATTCTTGCTTTTTATTCTTCCGGTAAGTTACCGGAACCTATTAATTATTTTTTAACCGGCAATACCTGTGACATTTGTTTTACTGCTGGTATACTGTCTACAGGTGGAGCTTTTTCCGGATATACTGTAAAGTATTCAGGTTTTTGCTCGGCTAACCATTTTTTATATTCTTCCATTGTTTCTACAATGATAACACCTCTCATGGCATAATGACTTGAGCCGCACAACTGGTCACAGGCAATTTCAAAATTAAAATCAGGATTACCTGTTTTCTTTATCATGTCCTTTGTAGTGATATTTGGTGTAAACCATTGCGTGGTAGGAATACCAGGAACAGCATCCATCTTTAACCTAAAATGAGGAAGACCAACATCATGAATTACATCCATTGAATGGATCACCATTTTAAGTGGTACGCCAACAGGGATGTGCATGGTTGTATTTACATGTATATCATCTAAACTTGCAGGATCATCAAAATCAACACCCAGGTTATTTTTTGCTGTTGTTAATTTGTAATTCTTTTTCCCTAGCACCTTATCTGCACCAGGATAACGAAATTCCCAGGCAAATTGGTGACCGGTAACTTCAACTACTATAGAATCTTTAGGAGCATCACCGGTAATCTTAAACCAGTATTTTAAACCAAAAACAACCAGTACAGTTAAAAATATGGCGGGTACGGTAGTCCAGATCAGTTCAAGTTTTGTATTGTGCGGAAAATAAAATGCTTTCCTGTCATCTTTCTCCTGGTATTTAAATGCGAACCAAAATAATAATACCTGGGTAAGTACAAAAACAACCCCGGTTACTGCTACTGTTATCATAAACATCAAATCAAGGCTTTCACCTTCTACGGATGCAGAGCCCTGGGGAAATAAAGTTTTGCCGTAATACAACTCATTACACCACCATGCTCCAATTAAACCAAACACTAAAAATCCCAACAGGAAAAATGCATTGATCTTGTTATTTTGCTTACGGGTTTTATCCTCTCCCTTTAATACGCTAACGTACTCACTTGCTTTTGCAATCTGAAAAATGACTACAAAGACCAAAGCACCTAACGCTATCATTAAAAACTCCTTCATATTCAAAGTTATTTTCTGTAAATTATTCTAATCTCTTTTTTAAAATCTATTCTCTTTTAAGTATGGTGAATCATACTCTCTTTTAAGAAAGGATGATTTTTAGCCAGCAGTGAATGCTTGCTTAAATAATTTCCCGTTCCCCACATGATCAATCCTATGAACAGGCATGCTACCCCAAATTCAAAAGGCATTAACTCTGCATGATCATGCAATGTGCCCGGCATTACCATTTGATAAAAATCTATCCAGTGCCCAAAAATGATCAATACCGCCATGATGGTTACCATAGTCCAATTTCTTTTTGTACCCCTCTTCATTAATATTAATAACGGGCAAAGAAAGTTTATTATTAAGTTGAAAAAGAATATGCCTTTATAGGGGCCTGCTTTTTCCGCAGTACCAATTCTTTCAATAAAATATTTTGTTTCTTCGGGCTGATTACTATACCATATCAGCATGTATTGAGAGAACCATAAGTATGTCCAGAAAACCGAAAATGCAAACATGAATTTACCAAGATCATGTAAATGCTCCTCGGTAACGTATTCCAGTTGACCACGGTTCTTTAAATAAATAACATAGAGTGCAATCAAAGAAACACCAGATACAAATGTACTTGCAAAAGTGTACCAGCTAAACATGGTGCTGTACCAATGTGCATCAATACTCATGATCCACAACCACGGAATGGTAGAGGCAACCGTAAGTGTAAATACAACCGTATATAAAGATGCCCACACGGTATTGTTCCATATCCATTTTTTACCTGTTTCATAATCCATGTGACCTTTCTTATCACTTTCCAGGCTCAGGCTACGCATTTTTTTACCGAGGAACCACCATAAGAAAATGGTAAGAAAAGAAAATATCGAATAGAACATGGGATTTAAAAAACCTTTCTTACCGTTCAATATATGATCCTTAGCAACTGCGTCCTCATCTAACCAGTGATAAATATCTGTGCGGTCGCCAAAAATGATGGCCATTAGTATCACAAAAGTAATAACACCCAAAATAGGTACTACACTTGAAATAGCTTCTGATACTCTCCTGAATGCAACAACCCAACCTGCCATAGCCATTGTAGTAACACATATAAAGAACATGGCCGCATTTACAACCAGTAAAAAGAAAACACTGTTCTGTAAAAGCACAGCCCAAAAGCGTGTACTGTTAACGTGTTCGCCATGCCCTGCATGCGCAAATGGATTAAACATTATAAATCCATACAACAATGCTATAACACCGGCACCAATCAGTCCATACGTCCACTTTTTATAACTGCCCGGTAATTGAAATTGATGATCCATTAAGTCTTTATTTTGAGTTAATACATTTATTTTTTTACTGCTGAGCTGTCCATTTTTACCGAACCTGAATCTTTAGCAGCCGTACCGGCATTACCAGGTTCAAGTGTTCTTATATATTGAACTATTCTCCAACGCTGCTCTTTTGTTAATTGTGATGCATAACTTCCCATATTGCCCTGCCCATAAGTCATTACAAAAAATATTCTGCCATCGCTATATCCCGGTGATGCTCCAATTATACTTTTTACGCCTCCAACTTTAGGTGCCAGGGGGCCATTAGCTTCACCTTTAGCACCATGACAAATTCCACAATTGATATTAAATAACCTGCCGGCCTCTGACAGTTCTTTTGCATTTATCGGCGCTAAAGGATTTTTTACCTGGCTGCTTAAATTAAGCAGGCCGTTACTGTCATTAGGCACATTAAAAGGAAAAAGTTCTCCTCTTTTTACTGTACCATCCGGAGGCATGTTATTAAAGAATATTTTATGCCCTGCGCTATAAGGGTCAGTTGTAAAAATTGCTGAATCACGGGATGCATAGCTTTCATAGGCACGGCTCTCCATCATATCCGGCATATAAACTCTGCCGGTGTCCCGTTTATCTTTACAACCTATAAACACAGCTGCCATTGATAAGATCAGTGTTGCTATAATTGCGATTTTTTTCATTCTGATAATCTTCTTTTTATTAAATGAGTATTTGGTTTCCCTGGTCACCCATCTTTATTAATATCCTTTTTCTTCTTTATACAGTTTTTGTTCTTTACCATAACGGCCGATCCACCAACCTGTTTCTGCTACCTGCACATTTATTTCCTGCGCCCCTGCTGATTGTAAAAACGATTGTACTTCTGCATCATTTGTTTTATCGGTACACTCAATGACCATTACAAATAGATCATCAGTAGCTCTTGGATGAAAATGGTGCTTTTTTACAAATGGTGCCAGGTTACACAAATAACAGAATGTAAGAACCATACCTACAGCCGAGAATAATACCGTTAACTCGAAAGTAATCGGTATCCAGGCTGGTAAAGCAAAATGTGGTTTACCGCCAATATTTAAAGGCCAGTCTGCAGTAAACACCCAGGTCATAAATGTAAGCGCAGTAGTAGTACCCGTGATGGCATAAATAAATCCAGCCGTATGCAGGCTCGTTTCACGAATGCCCATAGCATGATCTAAACCATGCACAGGAAAAGGTGTATACACATCGTGTATTTTGTAACCAGCTTTGCGAGCATTTTTCACCGCAGGAAACAATACCTTCTCGTCATCGAAAGATCCTACTACAAATTTTTTAATTCCTCCAGCCATTTTTTTAGCTTTTAGCTATAGGCTTTTAGCCGTTAGCTTGTTTTTATTAATTAAATACTATTAAATCTTTTTTACCCTCACTAAAAGCTAATTGCTAATAGCTAATGGCTTTTCATTAATGATGCGGATGAGCAACTTCTTCAATATAAAATTTCTCCGCATCCGCTTTTTCTAAATCAGTCATCTTTACTTTATAATTTTCTCCACTGGTCTTTAAAATAGCTTTAATCTCTGCCACAGCAATAACCGGGAAGTATTTTGCAAACAGGAAGAAGCAGGTAAAGAATAAACCGAATGTTCCCAGGTAAAACCCGATCTCCCAAATAGAAGGACTGTAATAAGTACTCCATGAAGATGGCAGGTAATCTCTGTACACGGATGTAACAATGATCACAAAACGCTCAAACCACATACCTATATTTACAATGATACTCATGAAGAAAGTAACAGTGATATTTCTCCTGAGCTTGCGGCTCCAGAATAACTGTGGCGAAACCACGTTACAGAACATCATCAACCAATAGCTCCATCCATAAGGACTGAACAGGTTTGCACGATTCTCTTTAAATGCATACCACTCGTAAGGATTTTGTCCGTACCAGGCAATGAATAACTCTGTTAAATAAGCACAACCCACAATACTACCTGTTAATACAATTACCTTGTTCATGGCTTCAATATGGCCAATGGTAATATAATCCTGCAGGTTAAAAACTTTACGTAACACAATCATCAGTGTTTGCACCATGGCAAATCCACTAAAGATAGCACCCGCAACAAAGTATGGTGGAAAGATGGTAGTATGCCAACCCGGAACGATTGAAGTAGCAAAGTCAAAAGATACAATGGTATGTACTGATAATACCAGCGGAGTACTTAAGCCCGCCAATACTAATGATAAAGATTCATGACGCTGCCAGTGTTTTGTACTTCCGGTCCAGCCAAAAGATGCAACACCATAGAACATTTTACGGAACTTGGTTTTTGCACGGTCCCTTACTGTTGCAAGGTCAGGCAATAAACCCGAGTACCAGAATAATAATGAAACGGTAAAATAAGTTGATATCGCAAACACGTCCCACAACAATGGCGAATTAAAGTTAACCCACAAAGGACCACGGCTATTAGGGTAAGGCAATACAAAAAATGCCATCCAAACACGGCCCATATGCCAGATCGGGAACTGGCCTGCACACATTACTGCAAATATCGTCATCGCCTCTGCCGCACGGTTTACACCTGTTCTCCAGCCCTGGCGGAATAATAATAAGATCGCAGAGATCAATGTACCGGCGTGACCGATACCTACCCACCATACGAAGTTGGTGATATCCCAACCCCAACCAATGGTTTTGTTCACGTTCCATTGGCCAATACCATAAGTAACCTCCCGGTAAACACTATACACCCCAAATAATAACAGCGCTACGCTGATATAAAATCCAATATACCAGAGCAGGCTCGGTTTCATCTCAATGGGACGAATGATATCTTCCGTTACCTGGTGATAATCTTTGTTACCATCAACCAGCGGTTCCCTTAATTGCGATTCGTATTTCAGTAATGACATATCTAAAGTATAAAGTCAAAAGTTAAAAGTCAAAAGATGGAGTAATTCTTCCTGCTTGCTGATTTTTACTTTTTAATTTTTAATTTTTACTTATCGTTTATTATGCGTGTGCCTTTTTCTCTTCATGCTTTGCTTCGCCATGCCCCTCTACACCAATATGCCTGTCAGTGTTCCTTACTTTTGCCAGGTAGCTTACATTCGGCAAAACGTGTAATTGCTCCAGCACATAAAATGAACGGTGTTTCTGCTCCACATTCCTGATCTTATATACATCACTTTCTTTATCATTAACATTACTAAAGCTGATAGCGTGTGTAGGACAAGCCTGCATACAGGCTGTTTTTACATTGCGTACAAGTGATGGATCCTGTTGTTTTTTAGCTTCCAGCTTGCTTTCCTGCAAACGCTGAACACAGAAAGAACATTTTTCGATAACACCTCTTGAACGAACGGTAACATCAGGATTCAGAACCATTCTTGTAAGGTCATCGTTCATCTGCATTACAGATTCATCCATATAATCTCCCAGCATTGGCTTCTGATTATCTGCGAAGCTATCAGCTCCTGTATAATCAAGCCAGTTAAAGCGACGTACTTTATAAGGACAGTTGTTTGCACAATATCTTGTACCGATGCAGCGGTTATAGGTCATTTGATTTAAGCCTTCGGTGCTGTGGTTTGTTGCAGCCACAGGGCAAACGTTTTCGCATGGCGCATTATCGCAATGTTGGCAAAGCATCGGTTGAAATACCACATCCGGGTTTTCAAGATCTCCTGTAAAATAACGATCAATACGGAGCCAGTGCATTTCGTGTGCACGTTGCACCTGCATTTTACCAACCACACTTACATTGTTTTCGGCTGTGCAGGCAACAACGCAGGCGCTGCAACCGGTACAGGTATTCAGGTCAATGCTCATGCCCCACTTAATGCCAGGCTTTGAATATTCAGGGTACATGGTTGCATCCCTTACAAAATTATCGCTGCCTTCAATGGTGATCAATGCTCTCTCCTTGTTTACGTCTTCTAAAAGCGCAGCAGGATTTGCATTATATGAAGCAAGATTTGTTTCAAAAATGATGGGGCGGCTTTCAGTAAAACCATGCACCTGTGTTTGTGCCAATGGATACAACCTTCCTGTTTTTTCAACAGTAGCCACAGTATTATATGAATTGGTCCCGTTAAATGCAATTAAAGGATATACATTTTTACCGGCACCAACTGCAGACTTTCCGATATTAGTTGCTGTTGTTTCTTTATCTGCACTTTCTCTTCCATATCCAACTGCCAAACCAATAGTAGAAGCATGCATACCTGGTATAACAATCACGGGTAACTCTACAGACCTGCCATTTACTGTAATTTTTACAACAGGTTTTTCAGGATGAACTTCATAATTACTTTGATTTCCCTTTTCCTGGTTCATCACATCCAGGTTTAATAAAGATTTAGCCATGGCGGGGCTCATCATAGCATAGTTATCCCAGGTTACTTTTGTAACCGGATCAGGTAATTCCTGCAGCCATGGGTTATTAGCCTGGCTGCCATTACCTACAGATACCTTTTGATAAAAAACAACTTCAACAGGCCCACCTTTAACAGCTGCAATGGCAGTAACCGCCTCAGTTAATTTTGCACCGCTAAAAGATCCACCACCAACAGGCATTGCAGCGGGTTCAATAACTCCATCCTGCAAAGCTTTATTATATAGATCTATGCTACCCAGCTTGCTGTTCCAGTACGTTTTAAAGTACGTTTCATAATCAGTAACCATGCTGCCTGCAGCTGCACTCCATTTAATTAAAGAAGTTTGGAAGGCCCTAGTTTTAAACAATGGATTAATTGTAGGCTGCAATAAACTGTAATAACCTGTTTTAGGTTCTGCATCGCCCCAGCTCTCCAGCCAATGATGTGCCGGTAGAACATATTTGCACAGCTCAGTTGTTTCATCCATGGTTCCGTTAAAGGAAACACTTACAACCTTTGCCAGCCCGTCTCTGAATTTTTTACTGTCACTGTAAGAATAAGCAGGATTAACACCGCTGATCAGCACTGCGCCAATCGTTCCTGCATTCATATCATTAACCAATTGTACCATGTCAGCATCAATACCATTTTTATAGTTTGATGTTATGGCCCAGTTGATAGTTTTTCCATTTGCACCAATGGCTTCGTTGATGGCATTAACAACCGTCTGAATGTTTACGTCATTACTTCCGCAAACAACCAATGCAGCACCGCTGTTTGCTTTTAAAGCAGCAGCAGCAATTTCTATCCCTTTAACCAGTTTTGCATCTGCAATTGCAGGAGCTGTAACAGCTCCTCCCAGTTTAGCCAATAAAGCCAATGCAACAGCACCGGTTTCAGATGGCTTATGTGTATAGCGGTCATCAGCATTACTGCCGGTCATACTCATCATACTTTCAAATTGGAAATGCTGGCTCAGCTCAGGTTTTGTACCTGTAACCTTCCTGTTCTTTCCGTATTGATTGCTGAATTCTGTAGGGCTTAGCCAGGTTCCTAAAAAATCGGCACCAAGACTTACAATTACTTTTGCATTATCAAAATGATAAGACGGTATAGCTTTTTTTCCGTAAGAGGCCTCATTTGCCAATAGCATACCACTGTAACTTACAGCATCATATTGTACATGGCGGCTGCCGGGGTATTTTGCTAAAAACTCTTTTATAATATCTAATGTAGATGGAGAGTTAATGGTAGAGGTAAGTAATGCAACAGATTTACCTGTTATAGCTTCACCAACCATTTTATCAAAAGCTTCAAAACCGGGAACTTCTTTAAAACCTTTACTTGTTTTTTCAATAGGGTAACGCAGTCGTGTATTATCATACAGGTCAAGCACAGAAGCCTGTGCCTGTGCATTGGTACCGCCGTTTGTTATAGTTGATAATTCGTTTCCTTCTATTTTAATGGGTCTGCCGTCTCTTTGCTTAACAACAACAGGAATTGCATCGCCGCCATTAACGTAGGTAGATGCATAATAATTGGCAATACCTGGAATAACACTCTCGGGCCTGTTCAAATAAGGCACAGCCTTACGTACTGGTGTTTCGCAACTTGCAGCCAATGCTGCTGCTGCTGTGCTAAAGCCAAGATATTTAAGGAAATCCCTGCGGGGAGTTTTGGCATCTAAAATACCTTTATCATCAAGATCAGCTAAAGGAAGTAGTTCTTCTTTAAACTCGTTTTTGGTAGAATCCAAAAAGTTTTCAGTTTGATTCAGTTCTCCAAAACTTTGCCAGTATTTTTTCTTACTCATATTTTGTTCAGTTGACAGTTGGCAGTTGACGGTCCGCAGGATCCTGTGGATTGGGCAGTCAACAGCCTATTCGTTGTACAATTTCAAATTTAATGATGCAGACTGCCTATTGCAGATTGCGAACTGGTTTAATAGTGACATTTTTGACATTCCGTTCCACCAATGTGTTCAACCGTTACGCTGTCCATTCTGTTACTCTTCAGGTCTCTGTGGAACTTCTCGTAAATACTGTAAAATTTATTTCCGCTGCTGTCTGCCTTATTGTAAAAATCTACTTTAGTATCGCGGTGACAGTTGATACACCAACCCATACTTAAGGTATTAAACTGGTACACTTCAGGCATATCCTGTATGTTACCATGGCAGGTCTGGCACTGTTGTTTGCCTACCTTAATATGCTGGCTATGGTTAAAATAAACGTGATCAGGCAGGTTGTGAACTTTTATCCATTCAATGGGTTTGGCTCCATCAGGAATTCCATCTTTATTATTATCGGGATTGTAATTTTTTGTTGCTTCGTTCCAGCCTGCATAAGCATATAATTTTTGGATCTCTGCAGTACCATCTACCTTGGTTCCATTTTCTCTTACCAATTCGTCGGTACCCTCATATTTACTAATAGATTTATGGCAGTTCATACAGGTATTAACTGATGGAATACTGGCCTGCTTGCTATCCTGTGCACCACCATGGCAATACAAACAACTTATTTGGTTAGTGCCTGCGTGTACTTTATGAGAGTAAAATATTGGTTGCTCTGGCTGGTAATTCTGCTGGCGGCCTAAACCAACGGCCCCGTTAATGGTATAAAAACCGCCAATGCCAAATAACAGCAGGATACCTATCATTATATATGACTTGTTCTTATAAAAAGGAACTGGTTCAGGGCGAAGTACCCCTTCTTTTTCATCAGATAATTTTTTAAGATTGCCGTTAACCTGTAATAATATAAATGCAATAAGTGCTAATACTAAAGTTAAAATACCAAAGAGAAGAGAATCACCAGAGCCTTCTGGTTGGTTTTCTTTCGGTCCGGAGATAACCACAGGTGGATTGTCCACGTAATTCATAATGGCGTCAATCTCCTCATTCTTTAATGTAGGAAAATTGGTCATTATAACTGGCTTCCATTTATCTTTCAGGGCAATAGCATATGCATCTGTTTGTGCAGCAGGATTATGAACCCATTTATATATCCATTCGCCCGGTGGTACTCTATCTTTCCACCCTTTCAAAGCCGGGCCGGTAAAGTCCTTGTCTATTTTATGGCAGCTGGCACAATTGGCTTTAAAAAGCGCTTCACCTTCTGCAGCAAAAGACTTTAAATTAATAGATAATAAAACAACTAAAAAGATACTTGTAAATATTCTGTTAAAGATTTTTCTATAGCGACTCATACAGTTATCGGGGCTAATGTGGAAAAATATCCTGATTCGGGTGCAAAAATAAGACAGGATGCTGACAATATATCAACATTTGTTAATTTTTTTTTTCCTTATCCAGTATGGTTTTCAGCAAATTGTATTGTCTGGCATATAGTAATTGTCATGCATTTGTAAACCGATTTAATTATCGGAATTTTTTATAATTGGTACATTAAATCACAAATTTTTAACCCACTTTTGTCCAATGTTTCTCAAGCTTAAAGAAAAGTGGAAGGTTAATGGATTAAACTTATTGCTTATTCTTACCACTTTTGCATTGGGTGGAAGCCTTTGTGGTTATGCAGGTCGTAAGATACTGTTGCTTACCGGGCTGGAAAAAGGTGCTATTTGGCTGATCGCATATATATTATTGGTTACACTACTGTGGCCCATTTGTGTTTTATTAATAAGTATACCCCTGGGGCAATTCAAATTCTTTAAAAGCTATATTTCAAAAATGGCAGCAAAGATGAGTGGCAGGAGCAAAAAGGGCGGGGACCTAAAAGCCGCCATCAACATAGCCATATTTGCCAGCGGAGCAGGTACCAACGCAGAAAAAATCATAGCCGCATCCCGTACAAATGCGCCTGCATACAATGTTGCATTGGTGATTTACAATAAACCCGGCGCCGGTGTTGCTAAAATTGCAGAAAGAGAAAATATTCCCGCTATATTAATTGAAAAGGAAAACTTTGTTACCGGAGATCATTATATACCCGAACTACAGGCACACAAAATAGATTTTATAGTGCTGGCAGGTTTTTTATGGAAGATTCCTGCACAACTGATTAATGCTTATCCTAAAAAGATCATTAATATACACCCTGCATTGTTACCTAAATACGGGGGTAAAGGCATGTATGGGAATTATGTGCATGATGCAGTTATTACAGCCAAAGAAAATGAAAGCGGCATCAGTATTCATTATGTAGATGAAGTGTATGATAATGGCGAAATTATTTTCCAGGCCAAATGCACTGTTGAAGACACAGATACACCAACAACACTTGCACAAAAGATTCATGCGCTGGAACATGCACATTATCCGAAAGTGCTTGGGGATATTATTAAAAAGCAAAATCGCCGTTAAAACGTGACGCCTGTAAATAAGGTCTCCATTGTTCCTGTATTTTTACCCTTAATTTTTTAGCTTCTTGCCATCTTTTTTAAAAATATCTATACTGCTGCTTTGCTTTTTTTACCAGGCAGGTACATTGTACGCTCAACTAACTGTTACCGGCACTGTATTAGATTCATCAAAAAGAAATTATGTAGAGAATGTAAGGGTTGAAAGCACAAGTGGTAAACATACACAAACAGATACTTTAGGTAGATACAAGATACCTGTGATAGAAAGCGATTCACTCACTTTTATTTACCAGAATAAGCCTACTCAAAAATTTGCTGTAAAAGATATTACCAGCCTTACAGAGTTTGATATATCACTCCATATAAACGTTAAAAGCAAGTACAGTACTCTTAAAGAAGTAGTAGTATTTGCCCGGTCATACCGGGAAGATTCTATGGAAAACAGGCAGCTGTACGACGATGTATATAATTTCAGTAACCCCACAATCCGCACTTCAATTTCCCCAGGCGGCGCTGTGGGCGCAGATGTAAACGAGATCATCAACATGTTCCGGTTCCAGAGAAACAAGCGTTTAAAAGCTTTCAAGGCAAGGCTTGAACAGCAGGAGCAGGATAAATTTGTACAATACCGTTTTAACAAAAATTCTGTACGGCGTATTACGCAGTTGCAGGGTGCCGAGCTGGATACATTCATGATTCGCTATTTACCTACGTACGAATTTGCAAGCACTGCCGATGAAGTTACCTTCAATAAATATATTCTTAATGCTTCCTATGCTTATAAAATTGAAGTATTAAAGCGGGGTGTCCCCAAATTACCGGGACAGGCTGAAAATTAAAAAAAGCGAAGTACTTTTCATTTTTAAAACACTGGTATGAAAAAACTCTTTTTGTTTTCCTGTTTATTTTTTTCGCTACAAGTTGTTGCACAAAAGGATAGCATTCCTTCTTTTGTAAAAGACAGTCTGGATAATTATGTGAACAAAGCGCTGGCCGACTGGCAAATTCCCGGGGTTGCAGTTTGCATAGTTAAAAATGGAAAAGTTGTTTTCATGAAAGGTTATGGCGTTAGAGAATTAAACGGAAAAGCTAAAGTTGATGAAAATACTTTGTTCATGATCGGCAGCAACACCAAAGCTTTTACAGCAACCGCTTTAGCCATGCTGGATGCAGAAAACCTGCCTTCCGGACAGGCAGGAAAATTATCGCTTGATGATAAAGTACAAAAATGGTTGCCCGATTTTAAATTGTATGATCCCTGGGTTGCTAAGGAAGCCAACATCAGGGATCTCTTGTGTCACCGTCTGGGCTTTGAAACTTTCCAGGGAGATTTTATGTTCTTCGATTCAGATCTTACTGTTGCCGAAGTAAGAGAAAAAATGGGAAAGCTGAAACCCCTGTATAGCTTTCGCAGCAAATGGGGTTATACCAACAGTGCTTTTTTAACCGCAGGAGAGATCATACTCAAAGTAACCGGTAAGTCGTGGGGTGATTATATAACCCAAAATATTTTCAAACCACTTGGCATGAACAGCAGTCTTGCTATGTCAAAAGACATACAAACTGCAAATAATAAAGCGCTGGCGCATACGGTAGTAATGGGCGAATTGAGAAAGATTCCTTATGGAAAGATTGATAACCTGGCACCCGCAGGCAGTATTTCTTCGTCTGCAAACGATATGGGCAAATGGGTGGTGGCCCTGCTCGATAATGGAAAACTAAACGGTAAGGAAATAATTCCAGCATCTGCTATTGAACAAACAAGAATACCGCATTCCATACTGGGCAATGGGAGGCATATGTTCAACAAATCTAACTTTGCGATGTATGGCCTGGGGTGGGTATTAGAAGATTATGCCGGCAAAAAAATTGTGTCGCATACCGGGGGCGTAAATGGTTTTGTAACCAGTGTTTACCTGGTGCCCGAAGAAAATCTCGGTATTATTGTATTAACGAATACAGATGCCAACGGTTTTTTTGAAGCGCTTAGAAATGAAATAGAAGATGCGTATTTGGGTTTGCCCTATCGTAATTACAGCAAGGTTTATCTTGATTATCAACAGGCCGATGAAAAAGAAAAAGAAGACCAATGGAAGGCTGTAAGAGATTCTATTGCTTTGAACCCGAAAACTGAATTACCCCTTACTGCTTATGCAGGAAAATACATACACGATGTTTATGGTAACATGAATATCAACACAGAAAACGGAAAACTCATCATGCGGTTCCAGCATCACAAAGGAAGATACGGCACC
Source organism: Chitinophagaceae bacterium (assembly GCA_043752205.1). Taxonomy (GTDB): domain Bacteria; phylum Bacteroidota; class Bacteroidia; order Chitinophagales; family Chitinophagaceae; genus Ferruginibacter. Next base: position 874 of record JAYUYX010000018.1, on the reverse strand, counting down.
CTAGAGCCGCTGGGAGGCAACCGTTTTTTCTGTACCTACAGCGATCCTTTATATGGAAGAAAAAAATTAGCCTTTACTGTTGAAAATAAAAAAGTAAAATCATTAACTGTCAGGGTTGCCGACTTCGTAGAATTCACCCCTTATGAATTTAAAAAAGCCCCATCCCAGTAAACTTCGTTCGTTCTCTTTCCATAGAATCCCAAGGGAAAGGGGTAAGAACATTAAAAAAACGAGAATCAATTATGGAAGAAAATCAATTGAACCTTGGAATTGGTACCCGGTTACAACACACCCAGTTTGGGCCCGGGGTAATAGTTGCTGTCAAATATGCAACTTATCTCATTTCTTTTATTCATCATGGTATAAAAGAAATTGATAAAACCGATAACCACTTAGATGAGATCATTGCAGAAAATGTAACTGCTGAAGTAGAAACTATTTCGGAAGTTGAAAGATCTTTATTAAAAATATTGAGGCAGTGGGCTGATGTCAGCGAGATAGTGCCTATCGGTGATAAATGGATCGGCGGAACGATGAGCCTGCAGGCTGCAGACAAAACACTCAAGCCAAAAGAAATTCCCATTGATGATTTTTTTCACAAAATAGTAATGCTTCGTGACAGGCTTCGGGTGCTGGAACAAAACATCAACAGCCACAAAAAACTAACCGACGAAGAAAAAGTGAATATACAGCAATACATTACCCGCTGCTATGGATCACTAACTACTTTTAATGTGCTGTTTAAAAATAAGGAGCAGTGGTTTGTTGGGGATAAAGGAGGTAAGGCTGACTAAATCTTATATGGAATTCAGTTTAATTTTCATCATACTTGTATTATGATGAATAAAATATTACTATTCCTGCTCATTCCTTC
>JAYUYX010000017.1:0-3116 GCA_043752205.1 Chitinophagaceae bacterium | reverse complement strand
TATTGCTTCGGATGGGCAAAAAACCTATGTAGTTTATTTCGCTAATAAAGTGCCTTCAACGGGCGAATTGAAAAACCTTGAAAAAAATAAAAGTTATTCGGCTAAGTGGTTTAATACAAGAAATGGTATTTATACAAATATCAAAAGCTTTACAACAGCTAACGGAAGTTGGATGGTGCCAGACAAGCCAGATAGTGATGACTGGATATTACTCGTTAACCAATTATAATTTCATTCTTATTAATAAATAAAACTTATGTGTAATAAATTCTTTTCCGCAACAGCAATATTTCTTTTATTTGGTTTAAACTCAGCAGCACAAAATACCGCTGCCGGTAAAGTAAAAAAAGAAAAAGGTTATGAAGTAGCCGCTTATTATTTTCCCCAATGGCATGTGGATGCACAAAATACAAAAACACATGGTTATCCATGGACAGAATGGGAAACTTTAAAAACAGCCAAGCCAAAATTTGCCGGGCACCAGCAGCCAAAAGTTCCGCTATGGGGCTATGAAGATGAAGCCGACCCAAAAGTGATGGCGAAGAAAATTGATGTTGCTTCCAGCCATGAGATTGATGTGTTTTTATACGACTGGTATTATAAAAATGACGGCCCTTTTTTGCAAAGATGTTTGGAAGAAGGGTTTTTAAAAGCAAATAATAAATCCAGGTTGAAGTTTGCCATCATGTGGGCCAATCATTGGGAAGTGACGTCGGCAACCTTCGACAGTGTAGTGGATGTATGCATCAATAAATATTTCAAAGACCCATCGTACTGGAAAGTGGATGGCTGCCCGTATTTCAGCATCTACCAAATATATACTTTCATTAGTGGTTTTGGCAGTACCGAAAAAGCCTTAGCAGCTTTGCAAAAATTCAGGGATAAAACAAAAGCAGCAGGTTTTAAGGATTTGCACCTAAATGCAGTGCAATGGGGATTACACATGCCTGATAGTATGCCGCCGAAAGCAGCCAATGAATTAATTGATTTGTTCCATATCAATAGTGTTGATTCTTATGTATGGATACATCATACGGACATGCCGGAATTCCCTGTTACCACGTATGATTACATGATGAAAAAGGCCGTGGAGTATTGGGGGGTTGCATCAAAAGAATTTAAAGTGCCCTATCACCCCAATGTAACAATGGGCTGGGATGCATCGCCCCGCTGTGATACAAGTAAGCCGTTTGTAAAAGGAGAATATCCATTCTATTCAATACTTACTGGCAACACTCCGGCAAAATTTAAACAGTCGTTGCAAAGTGCAAAAGATTTTGTGGATGCGGTTAATCCAAAGCACAAGATAATCACCATCAACTCCTGGAACGAATGGACAGAAGGAAGTTACCTGGAGCCTGATACAATCAATAAGATAAAATATTTGGAAGCAATTAAAGAAGTGTTTGGCAAAAAGAAATTCAACCAAAGAAAATGAAACGAAAACTTTTTTTTATACTACTGGTTTTTTTATCTCAATTGGCTTTTGCTCAAAGGTTAATGAAGAGCCCCGTTATTGGCGCCATCCGCTGGGATGCCTGGCATGGAAAAAAAGATGGCGTGAATGATGTGATGGAAAAAACGCTTGCCCCAAAACAGTTTCATGAACGGCTTCCGTTTTTTGCTGAAATAATAAATGATTCCACAGTGCGTATTGATGGTTCATCACAGCAGATAATGGATAAAGAAATTGCTTATGCTAAATATGCAGGGCTTGATTACTGGGCTTATGTACTGTATGCAGAAAAGGATATGCTGAGTTTGGGATTAAAAACTTATTTGCAAAGCAAACATCAAAACGATATTAATTTTTGCGCCATTACCGAACAGGGCCGGTACACGTTTAAAGACACTGCTTATATCAATTATCTTATCCGCCTAATAAAAACACCCGGTTACCAAACAGTATTGAATGGAAGGCCGCTTTGGTATTTCGGTTTTATCAATGTTGAAAATGTAAATAAAACCTGGGGCAATTTTCACAATCTCAAATTGCATATTGACTCTGTAAGAAAAATTGTTACCAATGCTGGTTTGCAAAATCCTTACATTGTTATTATGGATTTTGATGCAGCCACAGGCAAAAAATGGTGCGATTCATTGGGTGCAGATGCCATCAGCAGTTATGTAGCAACCAAGAATACAAAGCTTGGTACTTATGAGCAGTTAGCAAATGAAGCAGCAACTTTTTGGGACGAATGCAAAGCCACCGGCAAACAGGTGGTGCCGGTGTGGGATGCAGGATGGAACCCGCTGCCAAGAATTTTACATCCAACGCCCTGGCATATTTATCCGGATAAAGAGTATTACACCAATGCCACAGCAGAAGAACTGGCACAACATTTTAAAAATGGTTTGCAGTGGCTGAAAAAAAATAAGAAAGTATCACTGGCGCAATGTGCCATCATTTATGCCTGGAACGAATTTGATGAAGGCGGCTGGCTTTGCCCGACAATTGGAAATAATACGGAGCATATAGATGCCATTCACTCAGTTTTAAAACAACAATAAACTATATGAAAAAGCGATATATTTTTTTAGTTTGGTTTTATTTTTTTGCTGTTATTGCTGTTGCACAAAGCAACCATAACGTTGAGCAGTGGAATATTGCAGAGATGAAGTTGACGGGTACAAAGACTTATGCAAACCCATTCGATGAAGTGGAAATATCAGCAACATTTACCGGGCCAGCTGGAACAACAATCAGCCGCCCTGCTTTTTGGGATGGTGGCAATACATGGAAAATACGTTTTGCACCAACTGCAATCGGCGATTGGATAATGACTACAACCTGCACCGATATTACAAATACAGGTTTGCATAATATTACACAATCCATCACCTGCAAACCATACAATGGCACATTAGATATTTATAAACATGGCTTTTTAAAAGCAAGTAATAACAAAAGATATTTTGTGTATGCAGATGGTACTCCGTTCTTTTATCTCGGCGATACCCATTGGATATTTATTCATGAGCGTTTCAGTACATCTAACGTAAAAGGAGTTCCTTCCCAGTTTAAATACATTGTAGATAAAAGAGTATCCCAGGGGTTCTCGGTTTATCAGTCAGAAGCCATTCAGCATGCTCATGGACAGAATAGTTTAGATGGC
>JAYUYX010000016.1:0-7953 GCA_043752205.1 Chitinophagaceae bacterium | reverse complement strand
TGCAAACCAAAAATTATCCGCAGGATCCTGTGGACAAACCACAAACTAATATTGCTTCATATCATCCTCTATATTATTGCCGGCCTTGCTGCACTTTCTGTGATCGTTTATTTTATCCAGGAAAAACTGATCTTTAAACCTGAAAAACTTAAGCAGGATTTTATTTATAAATACGATGTTCCGTTTGATGAACTGTTTTTTGATGTAGAGCCTGGTGTACGAATAAACGGGCTGCATTTTACAGTTAAAGATCCGTTGGGGTTGGTGCTCTATTTTCATGGCAACAGCCGCAGTATAAAAGGCTGGGCAAAATATGCCAAGGATTTTTACAGGTATAATTATGATGTGGTACTTGTTGATTACCGTGGATTTGGCAAAAGTACCGGCAAGAGAAATGAAAAAGATATGCTTAACGATATGCAGTTTGTGTATGCCACGCTTGCTGCAAAATATAAGGAGGATCACATCATTGTGTATGGCCGCAGTATGGGCAGTGGCTTTGCCACAAAGGTGGCAAGCGATAACAAACCACGTTACCTCATCCTTGATGCACCTTACTTTAGTTTTAAAAAAGCGGTGGAAAGATTTTTACCCATATTACCCATCCGGTTTGTACTCCGGTTTCATATGCGTACCGATAAATGGATAACGCAGGTAAATTGCCATACTTACATTTTACATGGCACCAGAGACTGGCTGTTGCCCATACATAACTCCATACAATTACAGCAGCTCAATCCCCGAAAGATAACCCTCATCCGTATACCGGGCGGCGGGCATAATAATTTGCCTTCCTTTCCGGAGTATCATAATTTTATCAGGGATATTTTGCAATACTAAGAAAGTTAAAAGTTAAAAGTAAAAAGTCAAAATTGTATAACTTAAAACTTATTGCTTATAACTCATCTCAGCATTCATTAACTACCTTTGCTCCTTATGAACAAAAGAAGAATCTTTTCCTGGCTTAAGATCATTATCATTCTGTATAGCATCATTGGCATTGCATTATTTTACTTACAGGAAAAATTCTTATTTCATCCTGAAAAGCTATCCAATGCTTATGTGTATCATTTTAAAGTTCCTTTCGAAGAAATAAATATTCCTTTTAATGATACAGATACAATGAACATGATCAAATTTTTCCCGGGTGATTCTGTAAGGAAAGGTGTAGTGCTTTATTTTCATGGCAATAAAGAAAATATTGAACGGTATGCAAAATTTGCAAACAGCTTTACCAGCCAGGGCTACGAAGTATGGATGGAGGATTATCCAGGGTTTGGAAAAAGCACCGGTGAACGTACCGAAAAGAAAATGTACCAGCAGGCATTGCAGGTACAAAAAATGGCGATAGGTACTTATGGGCAGGATAGCATCATTATTTTTGGTAAATCCTTCGGCACCGGCATTGCCGCTTATGTTGCAGCCCAAACAAATAATCAAAGATTGATTTTAGAAACACCGTATTACAGTATTCCATCTCTCTTTAGTTGTTATGCGCCAATTTATCCAACGGCTGCCATGAGCAATTATAAAATGCCTGTTTATAGCTATGTTCAGGGGGTAAAATACCCGGTCCATATTTTTCATGGCACCGATGATGGAGTGATACCTTACCGTAATGCAGTTAGGTTAAAGCAAGTTTTAAAATCAACGGATGAATTTATTACAATAGAAAAAGGCACACATAATGATCTGAACCAAAGTGCTCTTTATAAACAAAAACTGGATAGTATCTTAAACCTCCGATAACTGGGTTTTTGCAGCAGTGATCTTTAAAGTGTACTCAGCCCCAATTTTTAAAGCATAATTTTCTTTTGTATGGCTAACCGGAAAATTAAATGCAACAGGATAATTATACTCAGCTACGATATCTTTTATTACTCCATATACTTTTTTGCCAAACGGTCTTTCCGTGTCTTCCATATCTGTAAAGCCACCAATAATTAAACCTGCCAGGTTTGCTATCTTGCCACTGCGTTTTAATTGGTAAAGCATACGGTCAATATTATACAGCTGTTCGCCAATATCCTCTAAGAATAATATTTTATTTTTTGTGTTAATGTCAGATGGAGTTCCAATTAAATGAGCCAGTAATGAAAGGTTACCACCTACCAGTTCTGCAGTTATAGTCCCTGGCTTGTTAAATGCATGGGCTTTACAATAATACTTTGCTTTTTTACCTGTTATCGCAGATCGCAGCGATCTTATAAATTCATTTTCTTCGTCGTTAAATGCCGAAGCCATGGGCGCATGCAATGAAGCCACTTTTATTTTTGTGTAGAGGTGTGCATGCAGCACTGTAACATCGCTGTAGCCGATTATCCATTTGGGTTTCTTTTTAAATATTGAAAAATCAAGCTCATCAATTATCCTGCCCATGCCATAGCCGCCCCGGCCGCAAAGAATGGCATGTATATTTTCATCATCCAGCATCGCCTGCATTTCATCTCTTCTCATTTCATCGCTGCCGCTGAAATAATTTTTTGATTTGCTGCCAAGTGTTTTACCTGCCATCACTTCAAAGCCCCAGCTTTGCAATATTTTTATGCAGGCTTCTGCTTTTTCAGCAGCCATATAACCGGCCGGGCAGGTAATGCCGATAGTATTGCCTTTTTTTAAGTACGGAGGAATTTTAATCATCGTAATTCTGTTAGTCTGCATTCGTTTAAATGTACGCCCAATGTGTGCAATGCGCCGCACTTCAAGGCAAAATTATTTTTCTGGTGTCCTACCGGAAAATCAAAACATACCGGGTAATTATATTCAATCACTTTTTCCAGCACAATATCTTCAATAGACCTTCCAAATTCTTCGCCAACATCATCGGGTTTAATTTTAAAGCCACCAATGATCAATCCTTTTAATTTTTCAAGTTTGCCGGTTCGTTTCAAATTCCAGAACATGCGGTCAATGCTGTATAAATATTCGCCGGTATCTTCTACAAATAAAATTTTATCCTTTGTATTCAAATCCGATTTGCTGCCAGCCAATGATTCCAATGTTTTTAAATTGCCGCCAACCAGTTCGCCGCTGCCGAGCCCTGTTTTATTTTTCCCATTCGGTGTAAATAAATATTTCATACGCTCACCTTTTAAACACAGGCCAATTGATTCAATAGTTTCCTTCTGCATAGGTTCAGCTTTGCTCCAGTCCGCAGGAAAGCTGTTACACATTTTTGAATGAATGCTGGCAACCCTGTAGTTCTCATGTATATGAGAATGAAAGATGGTGGCATCACTAAAGCCTATGATCCATTTGGGATCCCGATCAAATTTTTTAAAATTCAGTTTGTCAATAATTCTTACGCCCCCATAACCGCCCCTTGCAAACAGTATGGCTTTAATGGTTTTATCATCCAGCAGTAGCTGCAGGTCTTTTACCCGTTCATCATCAGTGCCGCCAAAAGTAAAATCTTTTTTGCCAATGGTTTCCCCGATCCTTGTATTAAATCCCCATTCAGTTAATTTAATTAAAGCAGGCTGTATGTCTTCGCTGGTTATATATCCGGCCGGGCAACAAATGCCCACCGTATCTCCCGGTTTTAAATAAGGCGGAATGGTGATGGGAGAATCAGGGCTAAAACTGGTTTTTCCGGTTGCTGCTGCAGTAAGTGTAGCACCCAGCGGAACTAATGAAGAAAGAAATTGTTTGCGTTTCATGTTCTAAAGTTATCTCATTTTTTATTCAGCTGTTTCTTCATTAAATAGAGATTCATCCCTTGTTGCTCATTTGTATGATAAGCGTGACCCGGCTGTAAAGGAGTTGCTGCGGATGCTAATCACAACCGCCAAAAAAATGAACGTGAAAGTTGGTATTTGTGTTCAGGGGCCATCCGATTTTCCTGACTTTGCCCAGTTCCTTGTAGAGCTTGGTATAGATAGTATTTCTGTAACACCGGATTCGGTTGTGAAAACACTGAAGGCAATTTCATCAGTGGAAAAGAATTAGGGTAAAATATTTTTTAATGATTTTAAACAGCCAATGCCAGCATTGGCTGTTTAAGTTTGGGCAATGACGAGGTTTGCGGTATTTTTGCGCCCAATGAACAAACCCAAAAGATATTTAATTACTTCGGCCCTGCCTTATGCCAACGGGCCAAAGCATATTGGGCACCTGGCAGGGGCTTACCTGCCTGCTGATATTTATACACGTTACCTACGTGCCAAAAAAGAAGATGTGGTGTATGTATGTGGCAGCGATGAGCATGGCGCTGCTATTACTATCCAGGCTATGAAGGAAAAAACGACACCTCGTGAGATCGTTGATAAATATCACGCCATGCTTAAAAGCAATATGGCCGATCTGGGCATTTCTTTCGATATCTATCACCGTACTTCTTCGGCACTGCATCATGAAACGGCACAGGAATTTTTTACTGTATTGAACAATAATGGAGATCTGCAGCAAAAAGAAACGGAACAGTATTATGATGAAGAAGCAAAAACTTTTTTAGCCGATCGTTATATAATTGGTACCTGCCCTGTTTGTGCAAATGAAAGTGCTTACGGCGACCAATGTGAAAAATGCGGTACATCATTAAGTCCTGAACAACTGATCAATCCTCGCAGTACCCTAAGCGGTAATGCACCAGCAAAAAAATCAACCACACATTGGTTTTTGCCTTTGGATAAGCATGAAGATTTTTTAAGAGAATGGATATTGAAAGAGCATAAAGATGACTGGAAAATAAATGTACTTGGCCAATGCAAAAGCTGGATGGATCTTGGCCTGCAGGGAAGAGCTGTTACAAGAGACTTGGATTGGGGAGTGCCTTTACCAACAGATGTAAAAGGCGGAGAAGGTAAAGTGTTGTATGTATGGTTTGATGCTCCTATTGGTTATATCAGTGCAACAAAGCAATGGGCTTTAGATAATAATAAAGACTGGAAACCTTACTGGGAGGACAAGGATACCAAGCTTGTGCATTTTATTGGTAAGGATAATATTGTTTTTCACGCAATTATTTTTCCGGTAATGTTAAAACTGCATGGGAATGTTTTACCGAATAATGTGCCCAGCAATGAATTCATGAACCTGGAAGGCGATAAGATGAGTACCAGCCGTGGATGGAGCATTGAAATGGATGATTATATAAATGACTTTGTAAAGAAAGAAACCGGAGGTGATATGATGGTGGATGCATTGCGTTATTACTTAACTCAAATTGCACCCGAAACAAAAGACAGTGAATTTACCTGGAAGGGGTTCCAGGATGCCGTAAATAGTGAACTGGTAGCCATCTTCGGTAATTTTGTGAACAGGGCCTTTGTACTCATGCATAAATTGTGCAACGGAAAAGTTCCGCCGTTGCATGCAGATATTTTGGATGATGCGGATAAAAAAATGTTTGAAGATATTCAAAATACAAAAATAAAAATTGAGAATTTAATTGAAGGATATAAGTTCAGGGATGCATTGTATGAAGTGATTGATTTGGCACGGAAAGGAAATAAATACATGCAGGATAAGGAACCATGGATATTGGCAAAGAAAGCCTCCCTGCCCTCCAAAGGAGGGTTCCAGGAACCAGCGAATCACCATGAGCCTTCGAATTTTTCAGAGACTAAGGAGGCAGACTCTTATAATTATCAAACTGCAAATACAGCAATTTATGGGTTGCTTAAGAAATTTGTTGAAGAACACCGCTCCAATCCCACTGAGACTGAGGATTTGTTATGGGAGGTAGTAAGAGGAAGAAAATTAGATAGCTTTAAATTTAGAAGGCAGCATATTATTGGTACTTATATTGCTGATTTCGTATGCCTTTCTCAGAGGCTAATAGTTGAAGTTGATGGTTTAATTCATGAGATCCCGGAGAATAAATTGAGCGATACAGAAAGAACTGCTGAATTGAATACATTTGGTTTTGAAGTTTTACGCTTTACTAATGATGAAGTAATCAATAAAACTGAGTATGTATTAAATAGTATCCTCTCTAAGCTAACTGCAAAGAAACTTGCTCAATCAGAGTCTGAGAACCCTCCTTTGGAGGGCAGGGAGGCTCAAAAACTAATTGACAATTGTCTACACGTGTGCCTGCAGCTTACAGCCAATCTTGCCATATTCATTAATCCATTTTTGCCTTTTGCTGCAAAAAAAATGTGTTATATGATGAAGGTGGTAGATAAGATACTGGATTGGGAGAATGCGGGTAAATCAAAACTGGTAAGCGTGGGTTATTCTTTGAGGGCCCCGGAATTATTGTTCCGTAAAATTGAGGATGAGGAAGTAAAAACACAGGTAGAAAAATTAAAAATTAAAAGCGAAAAATTAAAAATGGAAAATAATAACGCAAACGAAGCCACAAAAAATACCCAACAACAAATTGCAGAGCGTAAACCTGAAATTCAATTTGATGATTTTGCAAAGATCGATCTGAAAGTAGGAACCATTACCGCAGCAGAAAAAGTGGAGAAGGCAGATAAGCTGTTGAAGCTTGAAGTTGATCTTGGTGTTGAAAAAAGAACCATTGTGAGCGGGATAGCATTGCATTTTACACCTGAAGATATTGTAGGAAAACAGGTTGTAGTTGTAACCAATCTTGCCCCACGCAAAATGAGGGGTATTGAAAGTCAGGGAATGATATTGATGGCGGAAGATAAAGCAGGCAAATTACATTTTGTTAACCCCAACACCAGTATTGATGCAGGAAGCACTGTTAATTAATCTTAAAAATAGTTTTAGTAGAAGCTAACTAATTCTTATATGTTTATATTTTAGCGAATTATTTGTAATTTAAATTGAATTGGACTCATTTTTGATTAGTATATGCAAAATAAAATCACCATTATGACAAGCAAAAATTTTTTACTCGTATTATTTCTTACACTTACCATGCAGGTATTTGCGCAGGAACCTGATATGTCTTTTATACCTTATCGCAAAGGAGATCTATGGGGATATGCAACTACCGATAAAACAATTATCATAACACCACAATTTCAGGAGGCACAACTTTTTTATGAAGGGTATGCTGCCGTGAAGAAGAATGGTAAATATGGTTATATCAATAAAGCAGGCAAAACAGTGATCCCGTTTAATTTTTTTACAGCCAAACCTTTTCGTTTTGGTTATTATGATGTTTCAGGAAATAATAAACCCGGGGATGGTTCTATCAATTCGCAAAAGACAATTTTGTTTGCAGGGGCAGCACCCAAGGCTGATGGATATGAAATATGTATTAACGTTAAAGGCCTGAAAATAAAATGCCCCGCTATTAATGAAAACAGTGCTCCAGAATTGAATAAAGCAAGCACAGTAACAGAAAAAAGAAATTATAATGCTGTTCCAAAGTCAGAGCTTTTTGATAATATAGTTGATGACTATAAAATGCTGGGAACCGAGGATACTTATTATATAGGCACAAGAAATAACAACTATGGTGTTTTTAACAACAAGTATGAAGTGGTTGTTCCATTTGAGTATTCTAAAATTGAAAAACTCAACATTGGCGCAATGACTTATGTGATGGTAGACAAAGCAGGAATGAAGGGTATCCTTTTTGGAAACGGATCTCCTTATATGGCGCTTGAAAATACTAAATTGGCATATGTGCCCGCTAAAGATGGTAAAAGGTATTTTATTTATGCAAAAGATGGAAAAACAGGTTTAAAAAATAATCTGTATGCAACCATTGTTGAACCTGCATATGATGATATAACTTATGATGCTGAAGGAAATGGTTTTGTATTGGTAACTAATAATTATAAAGGCTACACTTTTCCGAATAATTCTGTTTTGGAACCCAGGTTTACTGAGTTAAAAACTGTAAAAGGGGGAGAATATGTTATGGTAAAAAATTCAGCCGGTAAATGGGGATACATAAGTAATAACCTGGTTGAGTTTTTTGTGGACTAATGCCAACAATAATTTTTTAAAAAAACTGCTGTGTATTTATACAGCAGTTTTTTTGTGCATTATTTAAAAGGCATCCTGTTTTTCTGCATCTATATT
>JAYUYX010000015.1:0-3137 GCA_043752205.1 Chitinophagaceae bacterium | reverse complement strand
CAGCAGCTTTTGCAAGCCTTTCTTCTTTTGGTAAAGATGTAATTTTTTGCCCTCCAAAGGCTTCGCCTTTTTTACCATAATTATCTTCTAAAAATTGTGCACAGCGTTCAATCACTTCCAGTGTATTTACATAGCTTTCGTACGCCGTATCACCCCATGTAAATAATCCGTGTGAGCCCAGCATAATTCCACGGATACCGGGGTTTGCATCAAGGCACTGTTTCAATTGCAAGCCCAAGTCAAAACCTGGTTTTTGCCAGTTTACCCAACCAATTGTACCGTTAAATAATTCTTTGGTGATTTTTTCACCATCCTTTGCAGCCGCTATTGCAATGGCAGCATCAGGATGTAAATGGTCTATATGTTTAAATGGAAGAAAGCCATGCAGGGGCGTATCAATAGAAGGAGCTTTTGATGCGAGGTCGTAAATACAATGATTGAATAATTCCACCATTTCATCTTCAAACTCAATACCCCGGTATACATTTTTTAAACTCCGTAATTTATCAACGTACAATGCAGCAAGGCCGTTTCTTTTCATTGTGCCAAGGTCGCCGCCACTACCTTTTACCCACATCACTTCAGCATCGTTTCCAGTAATAGGGTCTTTAGTGATTGCCTTGCAGGAAGTATTGCCGCCACCATAATTGGTTAACCTTAAATCAGCACCCAATAAATTCGAACGATATACTAACAAGGCAACCTCATCACCTTCCAGCTCCGCAGCTTTTGCATCATCCCATAAATAACTTACATGCTTAAAGCTATTTAATTCAGCCCTTATTTCTTTCTCTTTGATAGCTGTTTCTCTATTCATAAAATATTTTTAATTGATGTTTTCATTATATTAATAGATATGTACTGCGATAATTTTTGAGTTACTTTAATGAATTACCGTATCCCACTAATATGATTGATAGAATGATTACAGCTATTCCAATAATGATGGTATTTTTTGCTTTGGCACTTACGCCTTTCCACTCACCTGTAAACACACCCCATCCATTAGCTACCAAAATAATAAACGACATGTGCAATATCCAGGAACTGGCCCCATTTCCCATTTTACTTTCGCCCATTCCATAAAAGAAAAATTGGAGGAACCACATAGTACCTCCAACCGCACAGAGGATATAATTTTTCAGAAGAGGGGTTTCAGAGTTAGTATAATCGCCAAAAGATTTGTTACGGGCATTTAATATTAAACACCAAATAAGGTTGGTGGTTAATCCTCCCCAAAGAATAACTACAAATATTACATTGTTGCGAAACAAAAACTCTCCCTGTTCAGGATTTGCCATTTTCCAGGCATCATTTGCCACTACTCCCATGCTGTTGCCCGCTTCTATACCAAAACTAAAACAGGCACTTAGCACTCCGGAAATAATTGCCAGCACCAACCCTTTACCAATTTTAAATTCGCTGCCTGATGCATCTGTAGCTGCTCCCGCAAGGTCTTTATCCTTCATTGAACCTGCCTTACCAGATATAATAATACCGATAACACAAACCGCCAGGCCACCCAATACAAATAAACCCCAACGGTTACCAAATAAATCTGCAATGGTATCTTTTCCTTCTGCGGGATTAAAATAATAATACACAGCAGGTATTATAGCCCCAAAAACTGAACACAACCCTAATATTATGGAACTGCCAAGGGATACACCCAGGTAACGAACCCCCAAACCGTAGGTAAGTCCGCCAATACCCCATAACAAACCCATTAAAAATGTGGTGCCCAATACAGGGCCAGTTGCATTTTTAATAATATCTGAAAAACCGGGTATAGTAAGGTAAGCTGCAAGTGGGGGCACAATGAGCCAGGAAAATATCCCGCCAACAATCCAGAAACTTTCCCAGCTCCAGCCTTTAACTTTTTTATAGGGCATGTAAAAACTACCGGAGGCAAAGCCGCCTATGAAATGAAAAAGAACGCCTAATATAGCCTGCATAATCGTTTTAAGTTTAAATATTCATATTACTATGAAACTAAAATAAAAATATGATAACGTAATTAAATTACTGTCCTGATGGATTAACAGGATAGGAAAAATACCCTTGTTACAATTAGGTTAATGCAGTACATGATCTTGGGGAAGTTTCCTGATTATCTATTGATGATTTTTTATTTAATACTAAAAGGATTGCCCTGTGTAGTTTTACTTCCGTTACCATATATAACATAGTTTGGAAAAGACTTTTTGTAAGGTTTTTGGTGAGCTGTTATTGAATAAAAGTATAACTCAAAGATTATATAATTTTCTAATCATTCACACGCTGTCTCTCATATTTAATTAAACAGGTGAAGTGAAAATACATTAAATAGTATCTTAAATTTAATTTTCTAAATCCAGTTTTTTAATTTACTCCACTCATTGTAAGAACTAAAGTTTACAGGCACAATAATCATTTACTTATAAAGAAGATAGTCAATTAAATAGGTTGGATAAAAAAACAAAGCCTCCTATGAATTTTGGTAATTTTATTCCGCATAATTTTAACTTTCCCGGCAATTCTTTCAACAATTTTTAGCTTCTCACATACACCAAAGCAAAATCCGATTTTTTATTCCATTAGTGGGTATGGGTTCATACTACGCAACTGACAATCAGAATTTTTATCCGGTGTCTCACTATGGACAAATTAAATTTTAAGGGAATAGTTATGATAGAAACTGGCAGCTCCATTTATGGAAGGATGTCAATTACCCTTTCATCCCCCATCATCTCCTCAATATCCTTCATCTCATAAAAAACAATTCCACCCACCTTCGAGAACTTTAATTGTCCGCTATCCCGCAAATGCTGCAATGTACCCGGTGATATTTTCAATATCCGTTGCACTTCATGTGACTTCAGCCAGGGCTTTGACAACGGGGCGGGTGTATTCACCAGCATCTTTTTGATCTCCCGTAACATCTCCATCTTAAATTGCCGGAGGTCTTCCAAAGTAATTAAATTTTTTTCCATACACCACTGCTTCAATATATAAAATGATCAAAGCCCTTTTGAACTTTGATCATTCATAGTAATTCCATCAAACGCACCTTACTTTCTCCCGGCCGGAAACTGGGTTCATAAATGATATAGCCATAGGAATGTAAGGCCCTCATACAACGATGATAAGTAACCCTT
>JAYUYX010000014.1:0-3137 GCA_043752205.1 Chitinophagaceae bacterium | reverse complement strand
TTCAGGTTAATTTTAACAGCATTACTTACATGTTTGTTCAGGCCCAATACAGGTGGGATATAACTAAAAAGACTGCTGTTGGTGATAACCTGTTTTATTCAATAGGTTTGGCTCAAAACATTGGTAAAGAAAAACCAGCTGTTGTTCCACCACCACCACCACCACCACTTCCTCCTCCTCCTCCAGACAGAGATAATGATGGAGTGTTAGATGCAGATGATAAGTGTCCTGATGTTCCGGGTCTTGCTTCTTTACAGGGTTGCCCTGATAGAGATGGAGATGGTATCACTGACGCTGAAGATAAATGCCCAGATGTACCAGGTTTAGCCCGTTATCAAGGTTGTCCAATACCTGATACTGATAAAGATGGTATTAATGACGAAGTTGATAAATGCCCAACTGTTCCAGGTGTTGCACGTTATCAAGGATGCCCAATACCAGATACAGATGGTGATGGTGTAAATGACGAAGAAGATAAGTGTATCAACGAAAAAGGACCAGCTTCTAATTTTGGTTGCCCTGTAATTAGCGAAGAAATTATTAAGCGTGTTAACTTAGCCGCTAAAAATGTATTCTTTGCAACTGCAAGCGATAAATTATTAGCTCAGTCTAACAAGCGTTTGAATGACGTAGTAACTATCTTAAACGAAAACCCAACTTACAAAGTACAGATCGATGGTCATACTGACTTCCAGGGTAATGATGAGTACAATCTGGATCTTTCTAACAGAAGGGCAGCTTCAGTTAAAGCTTACTTAGTTAGCAAAGGAATTGCTGATAGCCGTTTAAATTCTATGGGTTATGGCGAAACCAAACCAGTTGCTGATAATAACACAGCAAAAGGTCGTGCAGAAAATAGAAGAGTAGAAATGACTTTGAGCAACTATTAATAGTTACTTAAAAATATAAAAAATCCCTCCGAGTAATCGGGGGGATTTTTGTTTTATAGGAACACACCAAAGAATTTCCCAGTATTAAAAATAACAGGATAAACCCAAATAATAAATCCCTCAGATTAATCTAAGGGATTTCGATTTACATTTTACATAAAGTATTACGTTGCAGAAAATATTCTTTTGGTTAAATCTTCTCCTCCAGCTCCATCAGCTTTTCAAAAACAATTTCATATTCCGCATTTGCTTTTTTCAAATCATCTGCGTTTGTTTTGTAGGCAGTTTCTGTTTGCAGAAATTTTGTTTTATCTCCATATACATCAGGCGATGCAAGGTCAAGCTCCAATTGTGCTTTCTTTTTAGTAAGATCTGCAATCTTTTCTTCCAGCTGTTTAAAAAGAGTTTTCTGTTTTGTAAGTTCTTTTTTTAATTCTTTATCGATGCCGCTGTTTTGATTATTGGTTACAGGCTGAGAAACCGCTTTTAGTTGTTCTGTTTTAACAACTGCTTCCTTTGCCGGTTGCTTATCTGCAGTGCGCTGTGTGCCTGCCTCTTTTAATAAAGCAGCATCTGCTTTTGCTTTTCTTTCTTTCCAGTCTTCGTACTCGGCATACGTGCCTTTAAACTCACGTATCTTATAATCTTCTATATCCCATATTTTATTGGCAATACGGCTAATAAAATATCTGTCGTGACTTACTAAAACAATAGTACCCTCGTACTTATTTAAAGATTCTACCAATAAATCAACCGAGTGAATATCCAGGTGATTCGTAGGTTCATCCAGCATTAAAAAATTGGCTTTGCTGGCAATCGTTTTTGCCAATGCCACCCTGGCTTTTTCGCCTCCGCTTAATACTTTAATTTTCTTTTCAACCGCTTCGCCGCTAAATAAAAATGCACCGAGTAAACTTCTCAATTCCAGATCATTTTTTCCGCTGCGGGCTTCTTTTAATTCTTCCAGTACATCATTGTTTTGGTTCAATGCTTCCAACTGATGCTGGGCATAAAAAGATTCTTCTACATTATGTCCCCATTCACGATCGCCTGTAAAAGATTCGGTACCGGCAATAATTCTTAATAAAGTAGATTTTCCTTTACCATTGGCACCAATCAATGCAATTTTATCGCCACGGTCAATTTCGGCACCGGTATCTTCCAATATTTTTACAGTGCCAAAGCTTTTGCTTACGTGTTTTAATGTGGCAACAATTTTGCCGGGTGTTTTATCAATGGCAAAATTGATACGCATGTTGGGGCGCTCCAGTTCCACATTTTCAATACGGTCTAATTTTTCCAGACGCTTAACAATACTTTGAGCTGCGGCTGCCTTACTGGCTTTGGCTTTAAAGCGTTCCACAAATCGTTCGTTCTGCCGTATATAATCCTGCTGGTTTTCGTAAGCCTTTTGCTGCATATCAATCCGCAGGGCTTTCTCCTGTTCGTAGTAAGAATAATTACCGGTGTAAAAATGTAATTCTCTTTGATAGAGTTCTACAATCTTATTTACCATCCGGTCTAAAAAGAAACGATCGTGCGATACAATTACTACGGCACCAGGATAATGAATCAAATATTTTTCAAGCCACTCAATACTCGGCAGATCCAGGTGATTGGTAGGTTCATCCATCAGCAACACATCCGGATTCATTAAAATCATTTTTGCCAAAAGCACCCGCATGCGCCAACCTCCACTAAAGTTTTTGTATTGCTTTCCTAAATCGGCATTGGCAAAACCAAGGCCCTGTAAAATTTCTTCGGTACGATGGTGAATACTGTAACCATCCAGTACTTCCATTTCATGTAATAAGTCAGCGTATTTATTTGCCAAACTTTCGTCGCCGGTTCTCTCCAGCTCATGCCCCAAAAGTTCCAGTTCTTTTTCCAATTGTTTCACTCTTTCAAAAGCGCCCATTGCCACTTCCAAAATAGAGTCTTCAGTATCAAATCCCAGCAGATCCTGGTGCAAAAAACCAATGGTGGTTTCCCGCCCTTTTTCTACCGTACCTTTTGCAGGACTGTACTGGCCGGTTAATACTTTAAGCAAAGTAGATTTTCCGGTACCATTATAGCCAATTAAACCAATACGCTCGTTGGGCTGTATATGCCAGGTGGCATCTTCCACAATGGTTCGGGCACCAAATTCAAAAGTTACATTTTGTAATCCTAAAAGCATAATAAATTTTCGAAACTGTTTATAAAGCGGCAAAAGTAACGAATATCGAACCTTAAAGAGTAATTCGT
>JAYUYX010000013.1:0-3140 GCA_043752205.1 Chitinophagaceae bacterium | reverse complement strand
GTAAGCAATGTTTTTATCTTCTATAAACTTTAATATTTGTTCACTGCAAAAACCACTATCGGCTCTGAACAATCCCACCGTTTTGTTTTTGAGTATAGCAAAAGTTTCTTCTAAAAAATGTATACAATTATTACTGCTGCTGGTGTTGCCGCTTCTGTTCCAGCAATTGGCCACCATGCGTATATCATTTACAAAAGCAAATAATGGATGATGGCTGTTTCTGCCCCGTTTCGTGGGATTGTAGCCTTTCTTGCTTCCTTGTTGTTCACCGTATCTTGTAATTACACTGCTGTCTACATCTAAAGTATAGTTATCAAATTGTAATTGTTCAAAGAACCAACTATATAAATCAATAAAGAATTGATGACTCCGGGACTCGGAAAAACTTTTAAAAAATCTTCCAAACGTTGTGCCTGATGCTACCCGCTGCCATCCAAATATTTGACGAAGCACTTCATCTAAGCGTACAACGGCCGTATGACTAAATCTAAAACAACCAATCCATATACTCACCCAAAAACTTTCAATAATACTTATGCCGTCAATACTATTATTACTCTTCTTCTCTGGAAGACCAAGCTCTTCTATCTTTTTGCAGATGCCTGTCTTTTCTATAAGCATCTTCATCTCCTGCATTCCGCCCCAGGCTGTAACATTTTTATCGCTGTATTCTTGTGCTAATATCATAGTCTAATTTAAGACATCCTGACAGATTTTCGTTAACTGCGAAATCTGGGTTTAATTTAATTTCTTACCCAAAAAACAAGTACGCCATTATAATTGCAGTAATCACACCAGCCAAATCTGCCAGCAACATGGTACTCACTGCATATCGTGTATTTTTAATTCCTACCGCACCAAAATATACTGCTATAATATAAAAGGTAGTGTCAGCAGATCCTCGAAAAACAGATGCAAGATTTCCTACAAATGAATCAGGCCCGTGTACATTTAAAGTATCTATCATAATAGCCCTTGCGCCGCTGCCGCTTAAGGGTTTTAATAATGCGGTGGGCAACGCATCTACAATTCTTGTATCAGCATTCAGCATTACAAACAAAGCTTTGATGCCATCCAGCAAAAATTCAAAGGCACCACTGTTTCTTAATAAACTGATAGCTACCAATAAACCTACCAGGTAAGGAATTATTTTTACTGCAATCTCAAACCCGCCTTTTGCACCATCAATAAATGCATCAAAAATGGGCGCCTTTTTATATAAAGCTCCTAATACAATTAATAAAAATATTAAAAGGATAATGCCATTACTTAAACTGGTAGAAAACAACTGCACCCCTTCAGCATCCAGTGTTTTTATATAAAGTATCAGGGCCGCAAATACAGCCGAGATACTCATTACCCATAATAAAATTACAGGCTGAAATATTTTTATTTTTTGCCTGAAGGCAACCAGCATCATTGCCACTATCGTGGCAACAAAAGTGGCAATCATAGTGGGAATAAAAATATCTGTGGGATGAACTGATTTTAACGCAACACGATCTGCTATAATAATAGTAGGTATCAGCGTTAGCCCTGAAGCATGCAGGCATAAAAACATTAATTGTGAATTGGACGCCCGGCTTTTATCGGGATTTAATTCCTGCAGGCTTTCCATTGCTTTTATACCAAATGGTGTGGCCGCATTATCAAGCCCCATCAGGTTGGCTGAAAAATTCATCACCATATGCCCCATGGATGGATGACCTTTGGGAACCTCCGGAAATATTTTTGAAAAGAAAGGACCGATTATTCTCGATAAAAACCTGATCCCTCCTGCCCTTTCCGCAATATTCATAAAACCCATAAACAAAGCCATGATACCAATCAACCCGATACTAAGATTTACAGCATCTTTTGTGGTTTCAAATATGCCATTAGCAGAAAGTGTTTTATAAACCCTGTAGGTACCATCGCCTGTTTTGTAAACTTTTTCTTTGCCCCAGACTGCCACTTTTTGGTTGGCCAGTTGGTTATGTACCGCTGAAGGAAGTGCAGCAGAATCAAGTGTTCTGGTAGCAATAGAATCAGAATTTTTACCGGTTACAAGGTTGCTGAATATTTGTTTTTGCCCGGGTTCAAACAGGAACTTACCGGTTGCAACTAAAAGCGCAATGATGATAAATGCTGACCAGATCCTACTAAGTACCATTAACTGATGTGTTTAATCTTTGAAGTTAAAGGTTACATTTCAAACAACCATCAGTTGGCTAACCCTTATCTTTGCGCCTCGAAAAAAACAGAAAACTATGGCTTTACAAGCAGGTATAGTGGGACTACCCAATGTTGGAAAATCAACGTTATTTAATGCTGTCAGTAACAGTGCAAAAGCACAGGCAAGTAATTATCGTTTTTGCACTATTGATCCAAATATTGGCCTGGTAGATGTACCCGATCCAAGAATTAATAAACTGGCAGATCTCGTTGTCCCAAATCGCACCGTGCCTACACAAATAGAAATTGTAGATATTGCCGGGCTGGTACGGGGTGCCAGCAAGGGTGAAGGTTTGGGAAATAAATTTTTGGGAAATATACGTGAAGTGGATGCCATCATTCATGTTATACGCTGTTTTGAAGATGAAAATGTGTTAAGGGATGAAGGTGCTATCAACCCCATTAGTGATAAAGAAATTATAGATACAGAACTCCAGCTAAAAGATTTGGATAGTGTAGAAAAGAAAATTCAGAAAACAGAAAAGCAAATAAAACTGGAGCCAAAATATAAAGCTGACCTGGAAATATTAACCCGCTGCAAAGAACACCTTGAAAAAGGAAAAAGCATTCGTTCATTAGATTTAGACAAAGAAGAAAAAAATGCCATTGCAGATTTATTCCTGCTTACGGATAAACCCGTTTTGTATGTTGCCAATGTGGATGAACCTTCTATGCATACCGGTAATAAATTTTCAGATATGCTGAAAGAAGCTGTGAAACATGAAAATGCAGAAGTCATTATCATGAACAACAACATTGAAGCACAAATTGCCGAAATGGACAATGCTGACGACAAACAATTATTCATGGATGAATATAAAATGACGGAACCTGCCTTGGACCGGTTGATTCACTCTGCGTATAAATTATTAAATCTCTATACATATTTTACTGCTGGTGTACAGGAAGTAAGGGCTTGGACAATA
>JAYUYX010000012.1:0-8003 GCA_043752205.1 Chitinophagaceae bacterium | reverse complement strand
CAACTCAAAGTGGTGCAACAGGAATTATTAAAAATATTTGCGGTGAAAAACTCAGCATCATACCGGATAATGATTGGAAGGCATTCAGTAATGCTATCATCAGCAATGCTGATAAAATACTGGAAACCCCGCAAGCATACTATGATTATTACTATTGGGAGAAAGTAATAAAAAATATGAGGGCGGCCCTACCTGATAAGTTTACCGGTGATCCGGAAAACAACTGACTTAACCAAGTTTCTTGTTGCTTCTTTAGCAACATAAATCATTTTGAAAATAAAATAATAAATACCTTTTCCTTTTCTTTGCCGCATAATTTCCAGTTCATGCAGCAGCATCGTTTCACGGAGTTTTATTTGTTTTGATAAGCCCGTACTGCCGCTATTTATATGAACAATAGTTGTTCCTGAATAAAAAACAATCCTGTATCCAAGATTTTTTATCTGTTCGCACCATAGTTGATCCTCAGCGTACATAAAAAACCTGTTGTCCAGATTTTTTCCGGGTAATTGATCCAGTATTTTTACCGGGAAAAGAAAAAAAGCTCCGTTCACCCAATCGCATTCCCTATTCTCATCATGCTTGAAATATTTTCCCAGCATCCTCTTTGCTCTTTTTCTGTAAGGCATCATCCAGGGAATAAAACGAAACATATCTAATAATTCCCAGCCGATAGTTCTGAACCTTCGGGCTGAATATTGAACAGTTCCATCCGGATATGTCATCCGGCAACCCAATACGCCTGCTTCACTATGCTGTTGGATGTATTCAACAGATTTACTGATACTATCCTCCTGCAAAACAGTATCGCTGTTAAGTAAAAGAATATATTCACCTTTGGAGTGCTCAATACCCAGGTTATTACCAGCAGCAAAACCGTCATTCCTGTCACTCCTTATTAATTTTACAGATGGAAATTCCTCTAAAAACTTACCGGCATTGCATTCAGCAGAGGCATTGTCTACTAAAATAATTTCATACCCGCAATGATGGGTATTTGCTATAACAGAGCGGATACAATTTGCTGTTAAAGCAAAGGTGTTATAATTAATTATGATAACAGAAACCTTCATCAGTAGTTGACATAAAATGACTTAATATTGCAGCTTTAAATCCGGCAAAATTAATGTATCAGGAAATAAAACATTGCAGAATAAGCAAGAGCAGCAATTTAGTAAATGTATTATCATTAGGCGAACAATATCTTACAGGTGTTTTCCCCACTTCAAAAGATCAACCCGTTACTAAAGGACCTGTTGACATGGTTTGGTGTCCTGACAGTGGGCTGGTGCAAATGAAACAGTCATACAGCCTTGACGAAATGTATGGAGATAATTATGGCTATCGTTCCGGTCTTAACCAAAGCATGGTAAACCACCTGCAAAATAAAGTAACGACGCTGCTCAAAAAAGTCCCTGCTTCGCCTGGTGACATAATCTTAGATATTGGCAGCAATGATGCCACTTCGTTGAAATGTTACCCATCCCACCTGCGACGAATCGGCATTGACCCAACTGGTAACAAGTTCAGAGAATACTATACCGGTGATATTACTTTAGTCCCCGATTTTTTTACTGCTGATAATTTCAAAAAAATATTTGGGGAGGAAAAAGCAAAGATTGTTACCTCCATCGCTATGTTTTACGACCTGGAAGATCCGGTACAATTTGCTTCGGATATTGAAGCCGTACTTGCTGATGATGGTATATGGCATTTTGAGCAAAGCTACCTGCCTTCCATGCTCCGTACTAACTCATATGATACAATCTGCCAGGAGCACCTGGAATATTATTCCCTTATTTCAGTAAAATATATCCTGGAAAAAAGCAACTTAAAAATACTTGATATAGAATTAAATGATATTAACGGGGGAAGTTTTGCCGTAACGGCTTGCAAAAAAAATGCAAATCATAAACAAAATGAAGCCGTCATCAACTGGATGCTGGAAGAAGAGCAAAAGATGGGCCTGCACACTGAAAAACCATACCGGGAATTTGCCCAACGGGTACAAGCACACCGGGTAAGTTTAATAAGCCTGCTGGATAAATTAAAAAATGACGGCAAAAAAATTATTGGATATGGTGCCTCCACCAAAGGCAATGTGCTGCTGCAGTATTGCAATATCAGCACTCAATACCTTGATTGCATAGCAGAAGTAAATGAACAAAAATTCGGTGCTTATACACCGGGCACCCTTATTCCCATTGTTTCTGAAGCAGAAGCTAAAGCGATGAAGCCTGATTATTTATTTGTATTGCCCTGGCATTTCAGAAATAATATCCTCGGAAGAGAAAAAGATTACAGGTCTGCCGGGGGTAAATTTATTTTTCCTTTACCTTTTATTGAAATTGTGTAAAATGAAACCGCTAAAAGGTTTATTTATAAATACTGAAAAAGCGGTTTGCAGTATCCATGAGTCGGGGCTGATGGTTTTTAACTGTATTAAAGATTCCTCAAATTATTCCCTGGATTATTTTGAATTGAAAAAAGAAGACCTGCATATTCCAGCAACTTATAACTTCTATTTATTCAATTATCATTTCAGCACTACTGGCTGGCTGGATACAAAAAGTATAAAAGCTCTTCCCGGAATAAAAGGCACTATTGTATTAGAGATTTTACCTAATGATCCGTTTGTGTATTGCTCACCTTTTGATTTTGATTTCTATTGTGTATTGGATCCATCAATGACTTTTAAACATAAAAAAGTGTTTGTTTTTCCACGACCACTTGATGCGTATTCAGGTTTATTGTCAAAAAAAGAAAATATAATCCCTGTTATTGGTAGCTTTGGTTTTGCCACCCAGGGAAAAGGATTTGAACATGTTGTAGAAGCTGTTAATAAAGAATTTAAAGAAGCGGTTGTTCGTATTAATATTCCGCATGGCACTTATACCGATCCCAGTCACCAGTATGCCAAAAAATTGGCTGCGCAATGTATGTCGCTTGCAAAGGAAGGAGTAAATATTGTCATCACACATCATTTTATGAGTAAGGATGAATTGATTTACTGGTGCAGTGAAAATACATTGAACTGCTTTTTATATGATCGTAATATGCCGGGTCTTGCTGCCACTACCGACCAGGCTATTACCAGCGAAAGACCATTGGCAGTTTCTGATAATACGACTTTCCGGCATATAACCAAATACATCCAGCCTTACCCCAAAACAAAACTTAAAGAATCAATTTTTTCATCAGCACCGGTAGTAAAAAAAATGAAAGAAGAATGGTCAGCGCAAAGTTTCTGTCAACGGTTTGAGAAAATGCTCCATGAATTGTCAGAAAAAAAAGCGTTCCCGGCTACTGATTCACTTCCTGTAAAGTTATCCCTGCTGAATAAGCAATCATTAAGATACAGGTTTGATAAGTATTACAGAAGACTTGTAAGATTTTATTATAAATCCTCTTTTTATGCGGCTTCTAATTGAGAAAATTTTTAGAAAAATTTATATACGCTTATTCAGGCATTCGAAAATAAGCTATTCACAAAACGGGGAAGACCTTATTATTAAAGACCTTTTTTCTCATCTGGGCATCTGCCAACCCAGCTATCTTGATATCGGAGCCAATGAACCTTTTCTCATCAGCAACACCTATCTCTTTTACTCAAAAGGCAGCAAAGGAGTTTGTATAGAACCTAACTTGTATTTATATAAAAAATTTATCCGTCAAAGGGAAAGAGATACCTGCATCAACGCAGGTATTGCTTTTGATGAAAAAACAGAAGCAGACTTTTATCAATTTCCTAAAGAAGCAAATGGACTGGGTACTTTTTCAAAACAAGAGGCTGTATTCTGGGAAACCACCGGCAATGAAAAAGTGGGTAAATACAAAGTAGAAGCAATTATCAAAACCCCGCTTGTCAGCATCAATGACATTATGGAAAAATATTTTAAACAACATCCGAATTTTATCTCACTGGATGTTGAAGGACTAGACCTGGAAATACTTCAGACTATAGATTTTATAAAATACAAACCAGAGGTATTTTGTGTAGAAACGCTGGGCTATAGTAATGACAATAAAGAAACGAAAAACAAAACGCTTATTAATTTACTGGAAAGCAAAGGTTATTTTGTATATGCAGATACGTATATCAACACCATATTTTGCAGGAAAGAAATTTACAAAGCACTGGACTAATTATTTAAGGTCGCTTATTCCTGATATAATTTCGTACAATAAAATTCCGGGCAATTCCGTATGATTTACTAAACAGGCCACGCCGGAAAAACATAAAGCTGTATTTAAGCAAGGATAAAAAACGGGGGGTTAATACCTGGTGATATTTTTTTTTACTGCTTATTATACCATTGCTTAAAACGGAACTGATTATTTCAACTGCATGATCAGTATTTTCATTCGTTGTTTCAATAATTTGAGAAGTATCAAGTTCCCAATACTGATGATCGTACGCTACCGAAGCAAACGTAAAACCGGTCCCTCTTTTTAAAAACTGAACCATGGGCAATTGATTGGCCCAATCGGTTGTTGCCATCCAGGTGATGCCACTGGAACAGCCAACCAGCAGTGTACAATACCTGGTTAACTCTGCATTTTCACGAAGTGATAGTTTATCAGCAACAATAATACGCTGATGAAATTTTTCTACCGGAATATGAGTAGAAATTATCACCGCCAGTTCATCAAATTCATTGATAAGTTTTTTTGCTACGGTCATGGCCCATTCTGGTGTAACAAATGACTGTCCACTGAATGATGAGCATTCAAAAAGAATAATATGTTTATACTTCTCCAGCTGATGACTGTTAGCAAAATCCTGTACATTTTTAATTTCATTACCTGATAATCTTAAAACTGGTTTTGCATCAACCGTGACCGGATGTGGATACGCATTATAAATAGTGCCTCTTGTAGTTCCGTCATAGCAATGAACATTGGATGGATATACCTGCGTAAAGAAAACTTCATCAAACTCCCCGGCATCTTTGCGTTGTAAAGCTTCCTGCTGAAAAGAAAACCATCCTTCCTTTTCACCAGCTTTTTTATCAATAAGGTTCACTTCCCAAACAGCATCCACATCAGGATTATTTTCAATAACTTGTTTGCATAGGTTGCTGATAGCCCAGGTAAGATGACAGCCGGGATAATCCTTTTTAATTTGCTTAGCCAAAACAGTAGCCATCAGGCAATCTCCATTGGCTATCAGCATACCGAGCAATATTTTTTTTGGAGTGGGGGGCATTATTTTCAGGAAGAAGATGAAAGCATTAATGTGGCCAGCTGTTCAATACTGGTTGTTGTTTTCCAACCAATAGCCTGCATTGCTGAGGGATTACTGACCAATCTTTTAAAATCAGGAACATAATTTTTATTCAACGCTACATAATCCTTCCAGTTCTTTCCTACCGATGAAAAACAAAGTTCCAGCCATTTTTCTATTGAGTAAGCCTTACCGGTTCCAATACAGGCTTCAAATAATATTTCCTGCTGCACTAAATGAAAAATTCCGGCAGCAATATCACCCGCAAATCCAAATTCTTTTTCCACAGTTACATCAGCAATGGCAAGAGAACACTCTTTACCGGCAGCAATTGTTTTCGCTGCATCAGCAATTTTACGATTGAGATGTTGTTGCGTTCTTAATGGACTGTCATGATGAAACAGGTATCCTGTATAAGTTTTAAGTCCCTTATTTCTATAATACCTGGCCATGTATACAGATTGAATCCGGGCAAGTGAATAAGCATCAAGGGCAATAAATGCATTGTCTTCGGCAATCGGATTGCCATCATTGACAAATTGTAATCCGCTGCCTGTAATAAATACCCTGGAAAATAACGAATGGGTATATACCGCTTCCAGTATATTAAGAGTTCCGTTTACAATAGTGGATTGGTGTTCATACAATAATTCATGCTGAACTTTTGAATTAGCCGCCAGGTGAAAAATATAATCAGGCTGGCTCGATTTTATAAGAGAATCAACAAAACTTTTTTCTCCCACATCGCCTTGCAACCATTTACCGGCCGACCGTGAAACTCCGGTTACTTCAATTTTTTTTTGCTGAAGTAACTGGCTTAAGTAAAAACCATCCTGTCCGTTAATACCAAATATGAGGGCTTTCGGCATAGTTATTTTTTCCCGGTTACAAAAGATTGAAATTGCCTGTCAATAGCATCAATACATTTATTACGTTCCAGATTTAGTACCGCCAGCCGTTTTACAACTGAATCTTTCATATCGGGAGCAACCCTTTCAAATTCATAAACCTTTTCCTGCTCATGCCACAGATCGCAATTAACCTTTGCCAGCTCAGCAAATACTTCGCCGATATTACCGGTTATATTACGGGTTTCGTTTCCTTCTTTTTTATACACTTTATTAGCGGAAAATGTCAACCTGTCTGCAGAAATATTTCCGGCTATTGCCTCTTCAACAAAGCCATCAATTTCTGCCTGCAATTGCTTTTCCTGCTGAAGCAAACTTTGCAATCTTATTTCATCTTCTGAATGATATTCCTTTAATTTTACGATAGTTAGTTTATCGCATAAGGAACCTAAAGTTTCCGCCATTTTTATTACAATTAATGATGTGCAAACTTAGTATCAAATGAAGTATGCCGCAAAATTGTATTTTTACCACCACTAGATTATATTTCAAACTCAACTCATGAAGAAAAGAGCATTAATCACGGGTATTACAGGACAGGATGGGGCATATCTTGCAGAACTTCTTATGGATAAAGGCTATGAAGTACATGGGGTAAGAAGAAGAGCTTCGCTGATCAATACTGACAGGATAGACCACCTGTACCGTGATATACATGAAGATAATGTGAATTTGTTTTTACATTATGGCGATCTCACCGATTCCGCCGGTATCATCCACATTATTCAAAAAGTAAAGCCTGATGAGATTTATAATCTCGGTGCTATGAGTCATGTTCATATCAGTTTTCAAACGCCGGAATATACTGCCAATGTTGATGGAATGGGGGCTCTCCGTATATTGGAGGCAGTAAGAATTTTGGGACTGGAAAAGAAAACAAAAGTGTACCAGGCCTCTACATCGGAACTATATGGTTTGGTGCAAGCTATTCCACAAAGTGAAACAACACCTTTTTATCCCCGGTCGCCTTATGCCGTAGCCAAATTATATGCTTACTGGATCACTGTCAATTACCGGGAAGCTTATGGAATGTTTGCCTGTAATGGTATTCTGTTCAATCATGAAAGCCCGGTAAGAGGGGAAACGTTTGTTACTCGTAAAATAACGAGAGCTGTTGCGGAAATAGTATTAGGACAAAAACAAACACTTTACCTGGGTAATCTGAATGCCAAAAGAGATTGGGGCCATGCCCGTGATTATGTAGATGCCATGTGGCGCATCATGCAACAGGATAAACCAGAAGATTATGTAATTGCAACCGGGATTAGTAACACCGTTAGAGATTTTGTTATCAAATCATTTTCATATTGTGGTATCAGGCTAAGGTTTGAAGGGAGTGAAGAAAATGAAAAGGCATTTGTAGTTACCTGTAGTGAGCCGGCTTACCAGTTACCCATTGGTCAGCAGGTAGTAAGTGTTGATAACCGATATTATCGCCCCACAGAAGTGGATCTGTTAATTGGTGATGCAAGTAAAGCAAAAGAAAAATTGGGCTGGGAACCCAGCTGTACTCTTGATCAGCTTATCGCTGAAATGATGGAAGCGGATTTAAAAAATTTCAACAAGAGATTATAAAAGGATATACTCATTGATAACTTTTAAAAATTGTTCCATCCCCTTTCTCTTCCTTTCATCCAGCTGGTAGCTGAGATGAAGAGTATAATATTTTTTTAAATCATATAAATTTAGCCGTTCACCCGCCACTATTTCATCAATATGCTGCAAACCCATTGCATTAGCCTCATTAAACAGGTGGATAAAATCGCCACGCAATTTTTTTATACTTACCCATGCAGCGAATACAAAGGGCAACCCGGTAATTGATTTCCACTCAGACCCCAGATCATAGATAAAAGTGGAAATTTTCC
>JAYUYX010000011.1:0-3157 GCA_043752205.1 Chitinophagaceae bacterium | reverse complement strand
AAAAAGTTGATATGGAAGCCAGGCATAATGAAGCTGCGTGGCGAAAGTATTTTCCTGAATTCTATAAATGGATAATGAATTAGCGGCATAACTATTTATGCAAAATAACAGCAGTGTATTTTTTCAGGTTAACTTTTCCTGCATTGAGGCTGATGCCCGTATCAATTGCTGTAAGCCAGTCACCAGGTGGTAGTGCAATTTCCTTATCACTGCCTGTACCGTTAAAAGCAATAAAAATATTTTTCCAATTATCCTTCACTGCATTACCATTAATAGTGTAAGCTACCACCCCGGCAGGTGCTTTACTATCAAATAAAATATGTTGCGAAACCTGCTTTGCATCAGTCATTCTAAAGGCAGGATGCTCTTTCCGTATTTTAATTAATTGCTTTACATAATAATTTACATCCAGGTTTTGCTTTTTTAAATCCCACTTGAGCTCATTAATGTTATCATCAGACTTATATGAATTTTCAACACCATTCTTGCTGCGCAAAAACTCTGAGCCTGCATGTAAAAAAGGAATACCCTGTGAGGTAAGTACGATCGTTAATGCAAGCATATGCATTTTCTTCCTGTCTTCTTCACTTGCATCCGGCCGGGATAATTCCAGTTTATCCCACAATGTATTGTTATCATGGCATTCACAATAGGTTATAACATTCCATGGAGCAGTAGCATACGGAGCTTTTGAATAATTCACTTTACTGTAATCAATTTGGCCGTGCTGTCCGGCAGCAACAATTCCAAACTTTACTGATTCTTCCATGCCAGGCTTGTCGCTGGCAAATCCTTTGTCCTTTATATTGAACACACTTCCTTTTATACCATCACGGACATCATCACTAAAAACTGCGATGCGGTCAAGTTTGGATGCATTTTTTTTAAGCGCCCTTAATGAATCAGGCAGAGGTGATTCTCCCGCCGTCCATCCTTCTCCATATAAAAGGATATCCGGTTTTATTTTGTGTAAGGCTTTCGAAATAATGTTCATCGTTTCAATATCATGTACACCCATTAGGTCAAAACGAAAGCCATCTATGTGATATTCTTTTACCCAATACAAAACACTTTCAAGCATAAACTTGCGCATCATTGGCATTTCACTTGCCGTTTCATTGCCACATGCTGTTGCGTCAGAAAAACTGCCGTCTTTTTTATGGCGGTAATAATATCCCGGCACCAATTGGTTAAAATTGGATTGCTCAGTCAATGCTGTATGATTGTATACTGCATCAAAAATTACCCGCAATCCATTTTTATGAAAGGCCTGGATCAATTGCTTTAGTTCTTTAATTCTTGTAATGCCATCATAAGGATTGGTGCTGTAGGAGCCTTCGGGAACATTATAATTTTGAGGATCATACCCCCAATTGTATTGAATACCCGGTTTACTTTCATCAACAGAATTGTAATCATAAAATGGAAGCAGGTGAATATGGGTAACCCCCAATTCTTTCAAATGGCTGAGACCCGTTGCCAAACCTTCATTGCTAAGTGTACCCAATTCTGCCAGTCCTAAATATTTTCCTTTGTGTTTTATACCTGAATTTTTATCAATGCTTGCATCACGTACATGCAATTCATAGATTACAGCATCTGTAGGATTGTTATTTTTTGAGAACGCAGGACTTTTGTCTGCAGCCCAACCAACCGGGTTGGTATCTTTAAGATCAACAACCATTGCCCGCTTGCCATTTATGCCAACGGCTTTTGCATAAGGGTCAGTCACCTCATTTTTCCATTTTCCATTTATTTTTACACGAAAAGTATAAAAAGTTCCCGACCAATTTCCCGGGACAGATGTTTGCCAGGTACCCTTAATCCCTTTAATAAGATCAATCACCTTAAACGGAATACCATTCTCTCCTTCTTTATACAATAATAATTGCACTTCTTCAGCAGGCGGGCTCCATATTCGGAATGATGAGTTATGTTTTGAATATTTTAATCCAAGCTCCCCATCGTAACCAGGATATTTTTTATAATCATTCTGAGCAGGCAGGTCTTGCATAATAAAAAGCAAAAACAAACATTTTAATATTCTATTCATATGGGCTAATCGTTTTGAGAAACAGGTCTCAATATTGTGAAAACATTTCTGAATACATATTTAATGTATTTTTATTAAAGTGTAATTTTTACACAACCAAATATAAACGATTGCCATGG
The DNA here is from genome assembly GCA_043752205.1 of Chitinophagaceae bacterium. GTDB lineage: Bacteria > Bacteroidota > Bacteroidia > Chitinophagales > Chitinophagaceae > Ferruginibacter. The sequence goes on along the minus strand of JAYUYX010000011.1, from coordinate 985 downwards.
ATAATATGAAAGTTGCAGAAGTAACGCCTCATCCACCTCTTGTTGCCAAGCCTCCTCTTAATTTCTGGCAGATATTTAATATGAGCTTTGGCTTCTTCGGTATCCAGTTTGGGTGGGATTTACAAAGGGCAAACATGGGGCCCATTTATGAATATCTTAAAGCAACTCCTGATGAAATACCCTTGTTATTTTTAGCAGCGCCTTTAACAGGTTTAATAGTACAACCCATCATTGGTTATATGAGTGATCGCACGTGGCATCCCTGGTGGGGGCGCAGAAGACCCTATTTTTTTATTGGTGCCGTTTTAAGTTCTATCTGTCTATTTTTAATGCCAAACAGCGGAGTACTATGGATGGCTGCCGGATTATTATGGATACTTGATACGGCAGGAAATATTGCGATGGAACCGTTTCGTGCATTTGTTGCCGATAAACTTCCTGAAAGACAAAGAACACGTGGGTTTGCCATGCAAAGTTTAATGATCGGCCTGGGTGGAAGCATTGCATCTGCCCTACCATGGTTATTATCAAATCTTATGGGAGTTTCCAGGGAAAGTGAAAATGGAAATATTCCTGATTCCGTAAAGTTTGCATTCTATATTGGAGGCACCATTTTTTTATTGGCTGTTTTGTATACAATTTTTACAACGAAAGAATATCCACCTGCTGATATTGGTTTCAGAGAAAAGGTAAAAGAAAGCAACAAAGGTTTTGGGGGAGGTTTTAAAGAAATAATGCATTCCATAAAAAATATGCCGCCAAAAATGAAGCAGCTATCCTGGGTTCAATTCTTTACATGGCCCGGCTTATTTTTAATGTGGTTTTATTATAGTACCGCGGTTGCAAGGGATGTTTTCGGAGCAACCAGTGAAACGGATCCGATCTATACAAAAGGGGTTGAATTTGCAGGATTGACTCTGGCTTTTTATAATGTTGTTGCTTTTGTTTTTGCATTGTTTATCCCGGTAATTGCAAAAAAGCTTGG
>JAYUYX010000010.1:0-8075 GCA_043752205.1 Chitinophagaceae bacterium | reverse complement strand
CCAAAGTAACTAAACAGAAATTATTTCCAGAACCACCTCTTTGATTGATAAGTGTAACAGTAGTAGCCGCCGGAGAAGTTAATCTAACTATTAGATCTCCATTCCATGTATGATCAATTGAGGCTAGTATATTACCAATTGTAGCATCGCAGGTACCGCCGGTACCTGGGTCAAGCCTGAAGTTAAGGTCAGCAATTGTTCCTGCACCCGAAACAGTCAACGGAATATCTACACCCGCAGGAGAAGCATCAGGTATTGCCACTGCAGGACCCGTATAACTAACTGTAGTTATACAAACAGCAGGCGGCACAAAGTTAAATGTTACTGTATTATCTGTACTTGTAGAAGCAAGGTTAGGGTCGTTTGTAACATTAATAGCTACACCTGCCGCAATAGTGGCAATTACTGTACCGCTGCCAGTCATACCTGTAACAGCTACATTATATGTTGTACCGCTTCCCGTAACTGTACCTGTAGTTGCACCGGCTGTTCCCGTTAAAGTTACATCGCCTGTTGCAAAACCGGTAACCACCTGGCTAAATACCACCGTATAATTTATTGGTGAGGTTGAAGTAGGATCTGCCTGGGCTGCTGCCTGGTTAATAGTAACAGTAGGAGGAACTGCAGGCGCACAACAAACACGTTGCGAAATGGTAAGATCATCAATTCTCCAGCCAGTTGCTGCAATGAGGTTATCAGATCCCATTCGGAACCTGAACTTAACATTTTGACCAGCTGCTCCCGAAGGTAAAGTAACAGTAGATGTTAAAAAAGAGCCAGCGTTACCGGTCCAGGCCTGCCGCCCAGAGATTGGGTTGGCAAAACCAGTACTAATAGTTCCATTATATCCATTAGCGGTAAAGACACCGCCTGCTGCTATAATATCCTGGTAAGCTGCTGCATTAATAGAAATTTCAAGAACACCACCATCAAATCCACTTTCCAGGTTATAGTTATTTCTGAAACTCAAAATTGCGCCGGCAGAGGCTACTGCTATAGTTGGTGTTTCAATAATCTTATCAGACACGACACCTGGGTCATCAACAAATATAGAATTAGGTGCCGATACTGATGAAGTACTTGATGTTACCCAAAGTGGCGCCGGCCCAGAAGCATTGGCGGCTGCCCATCCTGCAGGTAAACTGGGGGCTGTAACAGCATCAAAGTTTTGAGTAAAGAATGTACTTAATACACCCGTTACAAAATTATAAGTTATAGTACCCAGGTTGGTGGCTCCATCCTGCAATTGAATTGATGCAACTAAAGTACCGCCACATGTAGTATTTGCGGTAAAAGTAAAGTTGCGGCAAACTGCGCCGCCGCCAGCTGTTACCACACCATAGTTTTGTGGGGCACTTGGAGATGTAACACCACCGGTGGCCAATAATGTTCCTACAAGATTGGCGGTATTAAGTGTACCAACATTTTGTAAACAGAAACTTATAGTAACCGTTTCATTAGGATCAATTACAGTATTTGCGGGCGTACAACTCTCCGTAGTTATAGTAGATGTTCCTGCAGTTATTATAGGAGCAGCTGCTCCATTGCTCAAAGAGAAGTTGAACATACGTGTGCTAAGTGCGCTATATTGAGAGGTACCCCAGAATGATCCGACAGTAGAAGGATCACTAACTAAAGTATTATAATCGCCCCAGCGCTGCGATATAGTATGAGGAGCAGTACCATTAACTATTGTCTGCTCTGATAATGTCATTGAATTTAAAGGATCAGTTAGATTACGTCCTGTAAATTTTATAGAAGGGAATGAAGTGGTACCCGAAAGGTCATACATCAACCCTATTGTACCGTTTGCATCCATAGATATACCACCCATAAACCGGCTATTACCATCGGGGTTGGCAAGCGTACCTTGTTGAAATAAAGTCCAGTTTCCAGCAACTCTTCTAAGTTCGTACCAACGAACTGCAGCAAGGCCACTAGCACCCACCGTATGGGTTGCAACAATTGTTTCAGTGCCGCCTCTATTGCGGTAATTCATCCTGAACATCATTCTACTACCCAAAGTATTTATCATTGCCCCTGTGCCTTGTTGGGCAACATTGGAAGGAGGCTGAGTATATGATGTAATTGGTATAAGTGAAACTGTGCCAACAATAGATGCAGGAGGGTTAGCGAAATTTGGAGTTAATTCAAAAATTCCGAGGTTAGAAGAACCATCAGGATAAATAAATAAACCATTTTGAGTAGCAGGCGTTGTTCCTTCTAAACAAACTGTACCCATATTATAAAAGGGGTTACCTCCACCTGTTTGCCTGAAACGTACCATTGTAGCGGTTGCAGATCCTGCAATCATTGCTGCACGATCAAAAGCCCACACAGAGGAACCTAAGTAAGCAGTTCCTGCTGAGTTAAAATCATTTGTAGTTGCGTAATATGCATTATGCCAAACTGAAAACTTTGGATAATCTGGAAAAAAGGAAGCATCAGTGTAAGAATATACATTCCAGGCTCCCGTAGGATTGGCAGTAGCAGAAACAGCTATTATTAATTGGTTACAACAACTGCCTGGCCCAAACTCGGTCAACATCCATCTGTCGGCTATTTGGTCGTAAATCACAACAGGATCACCAGACCCCGGCAAGCCAGTAACGGCGCTTAAGAGCATTGATGCCTGAACCACGGTTCCTGATTTATTCCATATCCTAAAAAAAGACCCGCTGGTAGCATTAACCATTTGAATAACATGGTTTGGCCCAGCTGCCATATTATTATCAGAGGGATCTAAACCAGACCAGGTCTGTCCATCAAAATTTGGACCTATTGTTGGAGTTGGTATATTAGGGAAAATTGTGTTTGGATTTTGAATACCCTCGCTGGACCCAATTTTAGAAGAACCTCTCAGCTCTTCATCCAATATCTTTTTTGCGCCCCTGGTACTGATACCAATGAGGCCATTCATGTCTCGGGTAATTTTAAAAGGCTCCCCATACATTGAGTTGGGGTCAATATCAGCCAGCTTTGGCGTGACTCTCACCAGCTTAAGCTGAGCCGAACTGATAGTAGGTTTTACCTTTTGATTCTGTGAGAAGGCATCAAAGCCAAACATCAAGGATAAACCAATAAGTAAAAAAAGTGTAGCAATTTTTTGTGTAGAAACTTTGCCTCTCAAAAAATTAATTTGTAAAAGCGCAGGTATACATTTTTTCATAAAAATGATTTTGCAGTTAAAAAAAAGTCAAGAATTGGTATTGTAAGATATTGTGATAATCAGTAGGATAGCAGGATATATACTTAAACTACATGTGCAGAAAGAAAAAATATCTTTAAGCAAAAGTTATTTTTGGTAATGATCGCATACAATGATACAGAAAAAAATATACAATGCAAATATTTTTTTATTTTGAAGGATACTAGTATTGCAAAAAATGATAAAGGGTTTGAATAAAGGGATATGCTTCTTTATTTTTTACAGAATTTTTTCATCATTTTGATATAGAATCATAAACGGGGATAAGTTTTTTCGTAATTTTGTACATTCAGGAGCTTAGTTTTAAACTAAGCTCCAAACGGGGCTGACCGGTTTTGACAGCATAGATCTTTGTAAGTGTAAGCATGTAGTGCGTTGCGTAATTAGCACTTAAATATGAATGCGAAAATTTTAAATGGCAATACTCAGTATGCCATGGCTGCTTAATCGATAGATTAGCATCCATTAGGGCCGTTGAACAGGTTTACCTGTTACCATGTTCTTCCGCCGACTCAAAAAAAAAGCAGGTTGCTGTAATGGAATGATGTGACCATTGCCTAAGCTCATTCATCTAAGGATACGATTGGTTTGTTATGCCCCTGCCATATCCCTACAAATAATGCATAGATAAACATGTAGAAAGCTTACGGCGAATATGTTTGGACCAGGGTTCGATTCCCTGCAGCTCCACAAAACGGTGAATGAAAATTCAACGTTTTGTCTTCAGGATTGTATGAGAGGGTAAAAAGTTTTGAGAATAAAAACAGGCGCTAAAAATTAGCGCCTGTTTTTTAATAGTAATTATTATTGGCGTAATTCTCCGTTATGCTTTACTGCAGTATCTTTTCGTCTAAAAATCTTATTCAGTATTACATTTCCGGTTGACTTTATATCATCAGCATTCTTTGCTACTTTGTTCGCAATTACCATTTCTAAAACTATTCCTAAAACTTTCTTGAACGGGTTGGTACTTTTGCCCATCATTAATTTTTTAGTTAAAATACCTGTAGTTAATCCAATTACGGCATTAAATACATCTGTTTTCAAATCAGGGGAGGCCGTTGCTTTTTTAAAAGTACTTTTGATAAGATTTATAGGCCTTAAACTTTCACGTGTTTTAATAAATTCTTGTTTAAGCCCGGTCAGCTCATTTGCTTGCTGTAATTGCATTTGTCGAATGGCTAATTTCAAATCAGCTGATGTGGCAATTGTATGCATAATAAAAGATTATTTAATGATGCTTGATTTTGCTTTATAGACTATCAATTACAGATTCGCCTCTTACTTTTAAACTGTTTGCTTCATCTGCAGCATCTTCAATTTCTTTTTTGAATTTATCTACAAACTTCCCAAATTTATCTTTTATGGTATCACTAAGATCACCACTTTTAGATGATATCTTCTTTCTTGTTTCACTACCCTTATCAGGTGCAAACAAAATACCTAAAGCTCCACCTATAGTAATACCCAGCAATATAGCTCCAATTAATTTCCCGCCGTCATTTGAGTTTCCCATTTTTTTGTTTTTAAGGTTTAAATAATTATGTTAAAGAACTTTCCGTCCTTGTACCAACCTTACAATTATTGCAATTGCCGCAATTACCAAAAGGATGTGAATTATGCCACCCGCAGCAAATCCTAAAAATCCAATAGCCCAAATAATTACTAAGATTACGGCTATGGTGTAGAGCAAATTTCCCATGTTGATTGATTTAATCGGTTATAAAATTAAGTTGTTTTTACTAGCTGTTTAAAATAATTGCCACTTTTATTTATAATAAACATCTATATAATACATAATTTCAAATTACATGCCAATTTCTGTCTTAATGATATTTAAAAACTATAATGAATATTTGGGCTGACAATTTCCCTTCCTGGGGTTATTGGATATCACAAGTTTTTTGTTTAATAATAGTTGTAAGGGTTTCCTAATTTAGTATTTTTAAAAAGACTTGATAAACTTTTAAACAAAAAATTTATGAACATAGACCAATTATCACCGCAAGAGTTATGGCAAAATTTCGCAAACCTTAATGCAATTCCCCGGGCATCAAAAAAAGAAACAGATATAATCCAGTTTATGATGGATTTTGGAAATAAATTAAACCTGCATGTTTATAAGGATGAGGTAGGTAATGTGATCATTAAAAAATCTGCAACTGCAGGTATGGAAGATAAAGAAACTGTTTGTCTGCAAAGTCACCTGGATATGGTACATCAAAAAAACGCAGATACTGATTTTAATTTTGCAACCCAGGGCATTAATATGTATGTAGAAGAGGATTGGGTAAAAGCTAAAGGCACAACCCTGGGTGCTGATAATGGTATTGGCGTAGCTTCTATCATGACAATACTGGCATCTGATTCTATTCCGCATCCGGCTATTGAAGCACTTTTTACCATTGATGAGGAAACTGGTATGACTGGAGCACTTGGTTTACAAGGGGGATTATTAGATGCAAGTATATTACTCAATCTGGATACGGAAGATGATGATGAATTAACCATTGGCTGTGCCGGTGGTATTGATGTAAGTGCAAAAGGTAATTATAATACTGAAAAAACTGCTTCAGGTTTTATTGGAATAAAACTTACTATAAGAGGTCTCACTGGCGGACATTCGGGTATGGATATTTATAAAGGCAGGGCTAATGCTAATAAATTAATGAACCGTATTTTATTGAGTGCGGCAGAAAAATTCAGTATGCGTATTCATACAATTGATGGAGGTGGGTTGCGAAATGCAATACCAAGAGAATCTTTTGCAGATGTTGTAATACCTGCTGAAGACAAGGAAGCATTTTGCAATTTTATACATGTTGAAGACCGGATATTAAAAAACGAATACCAAACCACTGATCCTAAATTAAATATCTCTATAGAAAATATTGATACTCCGGAAACAGTTGCAGATGCAGATTTTCAATATAAATTATTACGCACTGTTGCAGCCTGCCCAAATGGTATTTATAGGATGAGCCCGGCAATAAGCGGATTAGTGCAAACCTCAAATAATGTAGCCCGGATTTTGGTTAAGGATGGAGCATTGAGTATTCTCTGTTTAACCCGCAGTTCGGTTGACAGTGAAAAAATGGACCTGGCTAAAACCATCTGTTATAATTTTGAACTGGCAAGTGCAAAGCCTGAGTTTGGTGGTTCATATCCTGGCTGGGAGCCAAAACCAGAAGCACCGATAGTTAAACTGATGAGTGATTTATACAAAGAGCAATTTAATGTAGATGCCCAGGTGAATGCTGTACATGCAGGTTTGGAATGCGGAATAATAGGGAAAAATTATCCCAACATGCAGATGATTTCATTTGGACCAAATATTCGGGGAGCACATTCCCCGGATGAAAAAGTGCAGATAAGTTCTGTTCAAAAATACTGGCCTTTCTTATTGGAAACATTAAAAAGGATACCTGCAAAAAAATAAAATAGATATGACAAAAACGGAGATCAGATTTTTGGAAGGGCCGCAAAGTCGATGGAAAGATTTTAAGTTTACAGTGAGCGTACTATTTGAATTTATTAAGGGGCTTCGTGCCTTGCATTTTGTTGGCCCATGCGTAACCGTTTTTGGCTCAGCAAGATTTAAGGAAGGTCATCCAGATTATGAAATAACACGTGAGATTTCTGGTAAAATTGCAAAGCTCGGATTTACAATCATGACGGGAGGCGGCCCAGGTATTATGGAAGCTGCAAACCGCGGAGCCAGGGAAGTAGGAGGGAGGAGTGTTGGTTGTAATATTGATCTGCCGCATGAACAATACATCAATCCTTACATGGATAAATGGGTTGATATAAAATATTTTTTTGTGCGTAAAACCTTACTTATAAAATATTCTTATGCGTTCGTTGTTATGCCCGGTGGCTTTGGCACCCTTGATGAATATTTTGAAGCCATAACTTTAATTCAAACAAAAAAGATCAGCGATTTTCCGGTTGTTATTCTTGATAAGGAATTTTACAAAAATATAATTGCCCATAATGAAGTGATGAAGGAAAGGGGTACTATTTCTCCCGACGATACTAATCTTTTTTTCTTTACTGATAGTGTTGATGAGGCAGTAGCTTATATTCAAAGCAATACCATAAAAAAATATAACCTGTTGCCTAAAGAAGAGGCCAGGCCATTTAAATGGTTGTTAGAAAAAAGATAAATATGATGATGGGATAATTATCAGGCCGATATCTGTTCTATAATATCATCCATCTGGATACCGTTGTGACTTTCATCATAAACACATCCTGCATTTTTAATTAAAAGTACCTGTGGCGATTCATGCGAAACGCCAAAATCATCTGCAATTTTATCAGACAACGATCGATATTTTATCAGGTCAAGAAAATAAAAATCTGCTGTACCAGGCTGTTCGCTTCTGTCTAGCCGGCTTTTTGCCATGCTGCTGATGCTGCAACGGGTACTATGCTTAAAAATTACCTGGGGCCGTATGTTGGATAATTCTTTTAATTTGGTAAGCTGCTCTACATGAGTTAAATCTATCCAGTTCATTAATTGTAAACTTTATTAATGAATGATATTTTCATTCATAGGGCAACCAGATTTACGGCTTGGGCTACAACTGCTGATAACTGCAGCAACAGTAATTAATGCAATTAGCACAAAAAATATTTTTTTCATCATTTTCCTTTGAGGTTAAAAACTTATTATTGCAAAGTTAAATTACTCACCTTAAACGGAGAAATACTATTTATTATTACGTAATAACCTTATTTAATTTTAAAATAACCTGAAAAAACCCGAAATAATCAATAATAATCGTTTTTTTTAACTCAAAACTATAAAATCCAACATGCTTAAATTAAATCGTCCTATTGCTTTTATTGACCTTGAAACCAC
>JAYUYX010000009.1:0-3177 GCA_043752205.1 Chitinophagaceae bacterium | reverse complement strand
AGGCCTCTTTTTTTACATCTAGTGATACTGCAAATACCTCAAAGCCCTTAGCTTTATATTTTTTATACAATTGCTGAATATAAGGATTGGCAGCCCTGCAAGGTGAACACCAGCTTGCCCAAAAATCTATCAATACTATTTTACCAGAGAAGGCTGAAAGTTTTATCATACTATCCACAGAATTTGGCAATTCAATTTCCGGAACAGCCTCTCCTCCTTTAAGTTGCGCATTGGTTGTTATGCAAAAAAATAAAACAACCACTACAAAAAGAGTTTTTTTCATTTACAACAGTTTCTTTTTTGAAATAAAGACAATATAAAAAGTAAAATCTTTTTCATGTTAATATTAAGCATTAAAAATATTAAACCCGTGCCGGAAAAATAACCGGCACGGGGGTAATTTAAATAGTTACATGAAAGATTCTCTTGCCATTTTCCTCCCCTGTTTTGTAACAGGCCATCTTTGTGAGGCCGCTGTTTTTCTTATATTCCTTTGCAGAAACAAAACCCTTATCCAGGAAACGTATCTTCTTTTCTCCGGATAAAACAGTATTCTTAACATTCAAAAAATGGAAAGTACTGTTATCCACTTTTACATGGGCATCATTGGTAATGGCAAGTTCATTAAAATTGTAATTAACAATAAAGCTGGCTACAAAAAAACCGGCGCCTTCAACTTTGCCTTTTAACTTATCAAAAATTATTATTGCCCCGGGCTTAACTGTTATCTCAAAAGATGATGTTTTAATATTGGCATCAATTTTTTCAACAAAGTCAACTGTTTTAAGCGCTTTAAAAATAGAATTGCTGCACATACTGCAGGTTAAGCCGCTGGCCTGTATGGTAATGCCTTTTACCTGTGCATGTGCCGAAACTCCCCATGCAATAAAGATTACTACTATTAAGTTTTTCATCCTGTATCGGTTTTAAATTATGATTTGCAACAGGCTTTTTCCTTACAATCTTTCATTTCCTTACAAGCTGCGGCATCCTTACTACATTTTTCTGTTGAGCAGCATTTCATCGCCATTTCATCCTTCTTGCTACAGCAGTTTTTGTCTTTACAACATTCCATGCCTGCACAACAATCAGCTCCTGTACCGCATTTATCACTGTCGCAACATTTTGTTTTAGTTGCATCATCGCCTTTGCGATCGTACTTGCAACAGCCATGTAAATTATCGTAGGCACTTTTAACTGCAGTAAAATCCTGTGTGTCGTAACCTGATTTTGTTATAGCCTGTTGAATTTTTGCAGAAGAAGTTTTATTAGCTGCATAACTAACTTTTAATTCCTTGCTGTCTTCGTTCCAATCAGCTGTTTTTGCACCTGCTTTTTTAGCAGCTTTTTCAATGGTGGTTTTGCACATGCCGCAGTTGCCCCACACTTTTATAGTTTCGTTTTTAGATGTTTGTGCAGTTGCTGTGCTAATAGTAAATATGCTGAATAATATTGCAGCAAATAATGATAATGTTTTCATTTTTTATAAATTTAATGTTGAATAAATTAATTATGCAAATAGCATAACGCACCGGTAAATCCCTTTACCGATGTAAAATTCAATATCAATTCTATATTCTGAAAACGCAATTCATTATACACGTAGAAGGCCCTGTACAATCGGGGGGTGAATGATTATTAACAGCTGTAGCAGCAGTATTATCCGGCATTTGCCAGTTGTAAACATAAAAATTATTAATTACAGCAATTGAGGAAGCTGTAAGATCAATATCATTAAAGACCGTTTTATGTGAATCACTTATTTTATAAAACTTAAATTCATCGTGGCAGCAACCCATATTTTTTTCCGACATGCCACATTTTCCACAGGTATCACTTGCTGATCCATATAGATCTATCCCTGCCTTATCTCCCATGCAATAATGCAACTCCAGGGCTATTCCCGAAGAAACAGTCATGTAAATAAGTGCCAATATGCCGATATAGATTTTTTTCATCTGCAGAACAAATTTACAATAGAAAAACAGATATTCAATAAGGAAAAATACAATTAATTCACAAATCCCCAGCGTATACCAAATCTTAATATGAAGCCCTGGGTTGGATAATGAGGTGCGGCAAAATTATTATTTCTAAAACCAAAGCCATTTGTAAAGTTTACTGTATTCAGGTTTTCGGCTCGTATAAATGCAGTAAACGATTTAATGCGAAAATGAAAGAATGCATGTACATCAGGCAGATTTTTTAACTTAAAAGTATCCTGGGGTGTAAACTGCCCCATTACAGGTGAATAATTATACGCTTCAAACGGAGTAAAATATCTTACTTCTACTCCGGCACTTAAATTCAGGTTTTTAAAGAAAACTCCTTCGTAGGCCAGGCGATTCCTGGTAAATACTAAAGGAACTTTTACAGGTGCATTACCATCTGTTTGTTGTACAGTGACCTCTGCATACAGGTTCCATCTTTTAGTAAGCTTAATTTTTTTTGATGCATAGAGTTGTAACAGGTTAATAACCTTACTGCTTTGTACAGTATGATAATAATCCCTGAAATAAGCCAGGTTGGTGATCAGGTGATTTTTAAAACCCAGGTTAATGAATTTATTATTGGCATCGGCGCCAAAAGAAATGATATTTTCTTTTTTTGTTAAACCTGGGTTACTAAAATTAAATCCCGAAGCATTATCAAAAATAAATGAAGGGGTACGGTTCACATTCTTAAAGAACAGGCGTATATCACCGAGTTTATTATTAAAGTGCCGGGCAATACTGGCATAGGCACTATAATCACCACTGTTCAACCCATTCACATAAAATTCTCCTTTTGCCAGTACGTCCCACAGTTTATTGCGTGTTTTATTACGGTACTCACCATGAATAATAAAATTGTAAAAATTTCTTGTTCCGTAGCGAAACGTTCCTTTGATATTCTCCATCTTCACTCCCACTGCAATGAACTGTCCAGAATTTTTTGTATCCGGGAACTGCAGTAAGGTAAAATCATTGCTCATAACCGACCATTTTTCCTGCACAAAAAATTTATCTGTTCCCCGATTAACTATGGTATCATACCAGTTTTTATAAATAGCAGAATCTGCCAGGTTATCTTTATACAGATAATTATAAGTACTGTATGTAAAGCTATGTTGGGCCCTTAATTTTGGATAAAATAAATACTCAGTTGTAGAATCATTGATGGCTATGGAATCTTTTT
>JAYUYX010000008.1:0-3178 GCA_043752205.1 Chitinophagaceae bacterium | reverse complement strand
GTTTTATTAAAGCCTTGTTTTTTTAATGCTTCTAAATCTTTGGTAATACCTTCTTTAGAGAGATTGGAGCCCATCCACATCCATAGCACACCGGGTTTAGCAGATTCAGGAGGGTATTTAAAAAGGAAAGCAGGGTCATGATTGTTTTGCTTAATAGCAGGCACGGGTTTATTTAGTGTTTGCGAAAAAGAATTTGCAACAGTAAACGTCTGAAGAAAGAATATGCTTATTAACCAGCAATACTTCATTTATTATTTATTCTTAAAAATCATTAAAAATACTTCATCATTCCATCCACCACCAACTGATGCCCTTTTTCATTGGGATGATTTACCTGCGACATGTAATTTGTTATTTTTCCGCCAGAAGAAATCAGTTGCTGAAAAACAGTATATTTATCTACTAAGCCTGTTTGATATTGTTTTGATAGTTCAATAACCTGGTTACATATTTTTTGCAAGTCTGTTTCTTTACTTAACAAATCTACCCGCTGATCAGGTGTGGCAGTTAATAAAATAATTTTTATATTCTTTTTCAGGGCCGCTTTTATCATGTACTCCCATGCCTTAAGGGAAGCTGCTGCAACAGCCAGGGAATAAATCTTTTTCAATTCTTTCAATAACAGAAAGGAATAAGACCGCAGCGGCTTGACATCGGGTGTAACAAAATATCCTGACGGTACCGAGTGACCGTGAAAAACCAAATTGATTGTCCTGTTTTTTGGCCATTCTTTAATTAATTCGGCTTTTATTGTTTCGAGGTAATTATCTTTTTCATCCCTGTCAATAATATTCCTTTTATACTTTTTTTCATTACTGTTATCTACAGCAAAAACTGAAGTAACAAAAGGAGCAAGCATTCCGGTAACTGCTGCGGATTTAATAAATGTTCTACGTGATGATTTATTCATTTTCCTTTTTCTTTACAGGAATTTTAAGGGGCAACTGCAGCCATGCCAAACCAATATTTCTTTTCATGTGCCAGGTGCTGTAGCCTTCGTAAGCATCATATAATACCGCCAGTCTGTTGCCTTTTTTTATTACGGATGGCATACCAATGGCACCTTTACTCCAACTGCAATTACTGCTGTCTAACACAATGGCTTTATCTGCTGCGTTCCATTTATTGATATCTTTTGACCAATACACCCAGATGGCATCTGTATATTCTACTGAATCTTTAGGGTCTATGCCAATATGGTTGGTGAATAAAAACCAATACTTACTTTTTTTATCATAATAGATAGATGAGTTTTCAATCTGCTCGGCTAATGGAACCAATGGCGTGGAATCAATTTGCCAGGTGGCATTTAAATTACTGGTTCTAGCTATGCCAAGCGTTCTCTTTATGTCTTTACCATTCTGTGTCGTTGCGCTAAAAAACTGCAGGTATTTGTTGTTGTTTTTAACCACAAAGCCCGGACTGGCAGTTACAGCATAGTAACTATTTTTTTTAAGTGGTAATGGTGTTACATCATATTGCTTTATCCATGGGCCTTTTAACGAATGTGATTTTGCCTTCATCGTTAGATAAGGAAAAGCAGGGATACGCTCCGGTGCCGGAAAAGTGTTGGGGGTACCCAAATAAAACATGTGCCACGTATTTTTTTCTTTTATTACCCAGGGAGCAGAGGCACTTTTATAATCACCTCTTGTAGAATCGCCCAGCGTAAGGATAGGCCCCTTTTTTACCCATGTTTTTAGATCCCGGCTTGTGGCAAGGCATGCCAGCCAACCATCCTTGCCGGCTCCATCATAATATAAATAATAAATCCCTTTGTGTTTATTTACAATGGCTTCCCTTGCGCCATATACATCACTACTATCTATTCCATCGCCATAACGTAACACAATTCCTTCGTCAACGGCATTCATTCTAAGAATAGCTTGCGGCCTGTTATCAATGTATGCTGTTTGTTGCGCTGTGGCAGTTTTACAAAAAACAAATAGTAGTACAAATGGAACAACCCGGTACATAATTTTTAATTTTATTTTCAGTTAAATTTTTTTCTCAACAAATCTTTCATAAAACAATTTACTTCCCATTGGTTTGTTACTGGTAAATTATCCTTCACATCCGTCCACATATATGATGGTGGCCCAAATTCTGTGGTCATTGTAAAAAAATCGGCCTTCTGTAATTTTTGGTATGTAACAATTTGCTCCCAGATATTTAAAAAGAAATTTACAGGCTGCTGCCATGAATCAAGCCTTGGGTCTGGTATCTGCGGGCCCTGTGTAAAGCCAACCCTTGCATGGACATGTTTTGTCCGCCTAATGGCTTCTTCCATAATTGCAGCAGAATTTTCTAACCAACTTTCCGTAACGCAAGTCCAGTGAGAAAAATCTGCTGTTATTTTCATAGCCTGCCGCTGGTTAAATAATTCCATTGCATTGTAAGGGCTGTATCCAATATGCCCTCTGTGTGTTTCATGCGCTACCACAATATTATGCTTTGCCGAAAATTCTTCAACCGTATCAATAACTTTCAATTGTTCATCCAACGAAAAATAATCTCTGCCAGAATGTGAGTTGATTAAAAGGGGATTGCATTCCGAGCAAACATTCAGATAATACTCAAGTGATTTGCAATACTCATTAATGCTGTTTCCCTTAGCCTGGTGTTGATGACTTACAATTGCTAACTTGTATTCATCCAAAAGCGATATAAATTTATTCTTTTCATTCACATCTTCCGGTACCCAGGTATCAATGCCATCATAACCAGCTTCTTTTACTTTCATAAAAAAATCTTCCAAAGGCAAATGTTGATTGCCCCACTGTGTACAAAGTATCAGCAGCTTCATTAATGAATTACTTTAGCTGCTGAATAAATCAATGGGTTTTGCTGCTCATCATTCAATGAGTCGCCAATGTTTAATTTGCTCACCTGTTCATCTGTCAATATATTTTTAATACCGTTAAACTTAGCACCATCGGGCATATAAGCACAAGTCATTGCCCTGCGGAAACCATTGGTCATGTTGGCTCCTGCACCATGAATGGTTAAGCCATTGTGAAAGGAACAACTACCGGCTTTCATGGGTACTGCTGCTGATTTTGTTTTTAAAAATTGGGGATACATTTCAAAGATGGCATCCATGTTTTTACCAATACCGGGGTTATCAAAAGTAGTAGTATGATAAGAACCGGGTATAAAATACAAACAACCGTTTTCG
>JAYUYX010000007.1:0-8099 GCA_043752205.1 Chitinophagaceae bacterium | reverse complement strand
GTTTAAAGGGAATAAAAAAGCTTTCTGTTTTTGGTAGAAAGCTTTTAAAAAAATAATTTAATATTTAAAAAATTCTTCTGACTCTGAAACTGCTAGTTATATTATACTGTGTATTGTTTGGTGGTCCCGTAAAAATACCAGCAAAATTCCCTGCAATAAATTGACCAATGGCACCATATTCTGTAATAGATACATTTACTGGAGGATTATTAGGTGTTAAATTAGCTATGATCTGGGGTATGCTAAATTGAGTCAGGGTTTGCGTACTACCAACTGCGATACCTGTTCCCGTAAAATATATTGTGCCATACATTACATAGGGTATTGGTAGGTAGGTAATGCCGATGTCGGTAACATTAGTGCGATGCACTATTATTCTGTCTCTGGGAGTTTCGTAATGTTGAACATTCCCATTTACAGTTAAATGAATGAATTCTAATTCAATCCCACATGCCTGTATAGGAGGTACGATGTTATTCCCAGAAGTTATATTTATTGTTATTGGAAAACTTGCCTGCTGT
This sequence comes from Chitinophagaceae bacterium, assembly GCA_043752205.1. Classification (GTDB taxonomy): domain Bacteria; phylum Bacteroidota; class Bacteroidia; order Chitinophagales; family Chitinophagaceae; genus Ferruginibacter. Next base: position 7,578 of record JAYUYX010000007.1, on the reverse strand, counting down.
GCGGTTAGATCTTCTGCAACTAATACCACAGTATTATTTGTATTGTTACAAACTATAAGATTAATACTATAAGTGCCTGTATTACTCAAGTTTTTCCTTATATACCTGGCCCCATCCCGAATAACGATATAGCCGTTGGTTACGGGAGCATTTGTACAGTTAACTACATTGCCTGTTATCGTTGCCAGACTGGTTACATTGGTAATTGCAACGTTTCCTAAAGCTATATTAATTGTAGTTGTAGTTATATTTTGAGAATATGCCGCATTTGTACAATTATAGTTTGCTAATACTTCCAATAAGAGCTGCGAATTTGCCGGCACAAGGCCACCAACATAACCGGCAGTATTTGTATAACCATAGCGGGTATTAGCAGGGTTTCCAACAACTGAAATTTTTACCAGTGCATTTTGTACAGGCTGATTACTGTTATTAACTATAGTTGCAGTTAACTGCACAAAATTTCCCGGCACATCCCAATTCCAAAAAGAAAAATGGCTAACTTCTCCTACATACTTACTTCCTGTTTTAGTTGCAGTGCCTTCCTGTTTCCATAATCCCTTTGCCTCATCGAAATACCAAAGCGGTATTGTTGCCGGTGCTAAAGATAAAAGTGAAGCTGGAATTGGTAAACTTAATATTGCTTTTTTGCCGGGTGCTATTTGCAAAGTTTCACCACCCGATCCAGTTAACTCTACTGCAGCCATACCATAGGTAGTAAGCAATTGTAAATTTCCGGCAATATTTAATCCCCTCAAATCGCCGGGCATTGTACTGGATAGATCAGCAGCAGTTGGGTCAAGCCAGTAGGCGGCAATATTTACAGTACCTGTATAGGCAGCATTGGTAACAGCATTTACAACTGCATTGGCAGGTAAGGAAATACTCAGGCCATTCGTTAATGTTACCGCACCACCTGCTGTGGCATTAACTGTTCCTGCATTTGTCTTTGGAATAAGTTTGATCCTGAAAAAAGCAGACTTGCCTTCTTCAGCAATATAGGTTTTGATGCCTTTAAAATAACCAGGTTTGGTAACTGTAACAACAGCAGCATTTTTTATTACATCAATATTTTTTACTTCAAAGTATCCATACTTATCCGTGGTTACAATAGCAGTACCAACCTTAACAGTAGCAAGGTTCATAGCTGCATTATTTTCATCGGTTACAAACCCACTGACTGATGATTTTACCTCTGTTGTAAGGTCAGGAGGATTACCATTGATAAACGGAACGTCGAAATTATTTTTTTTGCAGCCGAAAAAAAATGCAGTGGCCAATAAGATCGAAACAATAACAAGTAAGATTTTAGGAGTGTAAAGTTTTACCATGTACGGAATTTAATTTTGTGATGATTACAAACAAGGTAAACATATTTAACAGTAAATGCAAGTAACCCAGAAAAATCTTGATTGTACTTTTTGGCAACGCAAATTTACGAACGGGCGTAGTTTAAAAGGAATAAAAAAAGCTTTCTGTTTGACAGAAAGCTGTAAATGATTTTAATACTAGTGTATTTAAAATGTCCGTCTTATCCTGAAAGTACAGGTTATATTGTAAACCGTATTAGGGGGTAGAAATTCAATAAGAGTACCCGAAAAAGTTCCACTGATAAATTCTCCAATGGCACCGTATTCAGTAATATGTACCAGTATGGGATTTTGTATATTCGGATTTGTCATTTGTGGCTGCATTCCCAAAAAAGTTAAGTTTTGAAAACTGTTTAAACCCATTCCTGATGCTTCGAATGACATGTATATACTGTTGTTTCCTACAAGTTGTCCGCCGGCAATAATTATTGAGGACGTAGGAGGAGAGGTCGGGTATGCAAGGATTGTGTCAGCTGGTGGGTTAATTGAATAATTTGTTCCGTTAATTGAATAGTTTATAAATTCTGCAATTGAAATATTACAGGCCTGAATGTTGCCAACTGTATTTGTACCTGAATTAACTACATAAGGTACACCGGCACTTTGTAACGCATTTGCAATGTCTTCACCAATAAGAGTTATGGTTTGCGGAAAGGAGCAGAAAAATTTATTGATACTATAAGCGCCCAGATTATTTAATGGATACTTGGTATAAAAGTTTCCTTCAACTACAATAATATATCCATTGGTAACGGGTGTGTTGGCGCAATTAGTTACTGTGCCGTTTATAGTTGCAAGATTATTTGCGCTGGGAACCGTAATGACGCCTAAAGAAATATTTACATTAGTGGTAGTAAATGTTTGAGAATGAAGTGGGGTTAAGCAACTGAAATTTGCAAATACTTCCAGGAGCAGGTTTGCATTACTGGGTACTGCTCCGCCAACATAACCTGAAAGATCTGTATAACCCCATCCGTAATTGTTGGTGCCCACTACAGTTATTTTAACCAGGGTATAGGGGAGTGGATTGCCTGCTGCATTTTTTAATGTACAGTTAAACTGTACATAATTTCCGGGCACATCCCAATTCCAAAACGAAAAATGGCTTACATCACCCACATAAGCATTACCTGTTTTTGTTGCACTGCCTTCCTGCTTCCATAACCCTTTTGCTTCATCAAAATACCATAAAGGAATTGTTGCCGGGGCACTTGCAGAAAGTGATGAGGGTATGGGAAGGGTAAGGGTTGCTTTTTTCCCGCTTGCAATCTGTAATAATTCACCAGATGCTCCCCTTAGCTCAACTGCTGCCATACCAAATGTTTGCAGCAATTTTATTGCTCCGTCGGTATTTATGCCACGTAAATCGCCAGGCATGATCTGATTCAAATCAGCGGCTTCGGGGTTTATCCAATACGCTGCAACATTAACCGTACCTGCATAAGCAGCATTGGTAGCAGCATTTACTACAGCGCCTGCGGGCAATTTAATGCTTAGTCCATTAGCTAAACTAACCGTACCTCCCGATGAGCCATTGATATTACCAACTGTAGTTTTTGATATTAATTTAATTCTGAAGAAAGCAGCTTTGCCTTCCTTAGCCATATATGTTTTAATACCTTTAAAATACCCGGTTTTGTTTACTGTAATTACTGCGGCTTCTTTTACAACCTGCACATTCTTTGCTTCAAAATAACCGTACTTGTCGGTAGTGATGTTGCTTGTGCCAAATTGAACGGCTGCACCCATTACGGCTGCACCGTTTTCATCGGTTACAAAGCCAGATACTGATGAACTGATTTTTGTTGCAAGGTCGGGAAGCTGAACGACGTTTCCATTTTCTAGACTCAGATCTTTTTGGCAGGAGAAGCATAATACTGCTGTAAAAATGTAAAGGATGTTTCTGTACAATGATCTTTTTGTTAGGGTAAAGTTCATGATCGTAAGGTTTAAAGATTAAAGAGCTATTTGACCACAACCATGATACGCTTTAATATGGATACGTTGCCTGAACTAAAAAGAGTTTAAAAAATTCTTTCAATTAGCTAGCCACTGTTTTAAAACCTAAAGGATGTTTTTCCAAAATCATATTTTTCTCTTGACCCTAAAATTACAAACTACATTGTACGGAAAATTAGTAGGTGGAGGGCCAATCATTAAGCCGAAAAAATTGCCGGCAATATATTGTCCTATATTACCGTATTCAGTAATAGTAATACGTATAGGGCTGGAGGAAGTAGTAATGATCGGGTAAAAGTCAATTTGTTGCGTATGAAAAAATGAAAGTAATGGGGTACTGCCCTCAATTACTCCAGTTCTTTCAAATTGTAAATGAGCATGATCAACTGATGAATTTGGGATTCTGCCTGCAGAGACCAGCGTTGTTGGGGGTGGTTGGGGGTTATTAAGGAAATTGGCTGAAAATATTGTGTCGACAGGCATCGTAAAGTTGTAATTCGTCCCGTTAATACTGTATTTAATGAACTCAGCTGTTGATAATGCTACGGGAGGAGATATAGTATTGCTTTTCTTACAGGAAATAAAGTAAAAAGCAGCTAAACAAAAACTAAATAGAAATGCAATTTTTTTCATATGGAATATCCTGTTTTGTAAATATTTTTTTGTGCAATATAATCAAAAATTGATCATACAATTCAGCCATCCTTTGTCAATACTTACCTTTTCATATTTCTTATAAAAATTAATTGCCGGCTCATTCCAGTCCAGCACTTGCCAGGCCATGCCGCTGTATTGCTTTGCCTGGGCTTCTTCCAGCAGTTTATCAAATAATAATTTACCAATTCCTTTACCCCTCATTTTTTCTGATACTAAAAAATCTTCCAGGTAAAGGCGTTGCCCTTTCCAGGTGCTGTAACGGATATACCATAATGCAAAACCTTCCACCGCTCCATCAACTTCGGCAACATAGCTGAACCAAGTTGGGGTTTCTCCAAAACCACTTTCTACAAAATGATCAAAAGATACAGTTACTGCATCGGGCTCCTTTTCATAAACAGCCAGCTCATGAATAAGTTCCATCATTTTTGTGCAGTCTTCTTTTACTGCCCGTCTTATTATTATTGACATGGTTAAAATTTAATTATTGAAAATACGATAGTAAGCTGAAGTGTTATTGCAATGGCCAGGCAAATGATCCAGCCCAAAAACCATTTTAAAGATAAGGCCGATCTTTTTATATGTAGAAAATATAAACCGATCATCAGTACAACAGCAAGCAGCAAAGAATTAATAAAGAAACTACTGCTGTTTGTATTGCTGAAATTTGCTGCGATGGCATAGGGAAGCAAAACTACAGATCCCGCCAGGCAGGTAGCTCCTATATTCTTAATAAATTCCCATTTCTTACCAGCAAGAAAAAAATACGCAGCCGCAATTTGTAAACCCCACTTAGCACCTGCAATTCCGGTAGACAATAATTTTTGTTCTAAGCTTGTATAAAGCGGGCACACATCCACAAACCACCAGGTAATAATTGTTGAGAGTAAGAAGTACAGGATTGCCCGGTAAATATTTTTTGAATTGTTCATGCTATTGCAGCGCCTGTTCTAAATCCATAATAATGTCCTGCACATTTTCAATGCCTACACTCATGCGTATCAATCCATCGGTAATGCCATACTTTTCTCTTTTTTCTTTGGGCACACTATAATGCGTCATGCTGGCCGGGTGTGAAAGTAATGTATCGCAGGTGCCAAGCGAAACCGCACGAATGCACATCTGTAATTTATCAATAAAATTCTTAGCAGCTTCAAGTCCAGCTGCCATTTCAAAACTCAGCATGGCACCGGGATGCCGCATTTGCTTTGCAGCGGTATTAAAATCCGGATGCGAAGTAAGTCCCAGATAATTTACTTTGCTTACTGCAGGATGCTGTTCTAAAAATGCTGCAACTTCCATAGCGTTGTGGCAATGGCGCTCCATGCGTACTTCCAATGTTTTTATTCCCTGCGTTAATAAAAAAGCATCGAATGAATTGCTGTTGCCACCAAGCAAACGATGCACTTTGGTAATATGGCCATTCATATGCTCCACATTTTTACCAAGTAAAACACCACCAATAGCAGTACCATGGCCGTTTAAAAATTTAGTAGTGCTGTGCATTACATAATCAACCCCATATTGAAATGGCTGCTGCAGGTAAGGCGTTGCAAAAGTATTGTCAACAGCAGTAATTAAATTGTTTGCTTTTGCTAAACTGGTCAGTTCATCAATATCAACACACTGAATGGTAGGATTGGCAGGTGTTTCCAGGTAAAGCATTTTTAAATTGCTTTCGGTTTTCATCGCATGCGATGCCGCCTGTACATCTCTCATGTCAATAATGATTACTTCAATTCCAAGCGCCGGCAAAACTTTTTCCATCAATTCCTGTGTTCCGCCATACAAAGAATAATGCGATAAAATTTTATCGCCTGCTTTTAAAGTACCGATCATTAAAGTACTTATTGCGGCCATACCGCTGGAATGTAAAATGGCTTTTAATGCAAGCGGCTTTCCGTCATCGTCAGCTATACCAAAACTTTCAAGCGCTGCAATTCTTTCTTCGGCTTCGGTAATGGTTGGGTTTCCCCAGCGGCTGTAGATATAACCGTCTTCCTGCCCACTGAACCTGCGCATGCCCTGCTCGGCCTCATCAAATACATAAGTACTACTGGCATAAATTGGTGTAAGGTGTGCATAGTTGGGATCGGGCAGATGGCCCCCATGTATGGCTACAGAACTGAAACCGCTGAAAGGAATTTTTTTATCAGACATTTTAATAATTGATATGATATAATGAATAATTGATAATTTTATTTGCGCAACAAGCAACTCAAAATCAAAAGTACACAAAACCATGAAGGAATTATTACAACAATATGCTGCTTATAATAGTTGGGCCACCAAATTATTGGTTGAGCGGATAAATAAATTAAGCGACGAAGAAATAAACCGGGAAATTGCCAGCAGTTTTCCTTCCTTATATAAAACCATACAACATATGTGGCTGGCAGAAGAAGCCTGGTGGCAGCGACTTAAGCTGGTTGAAAATCTTGAGTTGCAAAGTGAAAAATTTACAGGAACTTTTACTGAACTGACAACAAACCTGGCAAAGCAAAGCCAGCAATGGATTGAATGGGTAAACGGTGCCAATGAAATACAACTGGCCCATGTTTTTGCCTACATCCGCAATAAGGAACAATTTAAAATGCCGGTTTACCAAATGCTGCAGCATGTTTTTAACCACGCAAGTTATCACCGGGGGCAACTTGTAACGATGTTAAGGCAATTGGGGCAGGATAAAATTCCTGCTACAGATTTTTCTGCTTTCTGCAGATTGAAGTGAGGGGAAGCTTCAAGCAACAAGGGGCTAAATCCAAAGTTCAGGATGCCTTTTCTATTTCTAAAAATGTTTAAGTTTCGTGTGGTTCATCCTACTGGCTATTACCCTTGTGTCTGGTTTAATTATGATCAATCATAATCATCTTTATACCATAACCTTGTTTGTAGCCACCACGGCCGGGTGTAGGAGGCTGATATTCTACATGTAAAAATTCACGGTAGATCACGCCAATACCTTTTGCATATTTTTCGGCACCATAATTTCTCTCACTGTAAGAATTAGGGTCCGATGGATTACCGATCACCTCATCACGCTGTGCAACTTTTAAAGTGCTGTCAAGGGTATAGGCTCCCTGGGTGATTTTTACATTCACACTGTCATAAGTATAATCCCAGTCATCTAAATATTTAACAGTAGAATTTAAAGAGTAAGTATCAATGTATGAATTTCCTTTCCAGCTGTAACCATTTCTTACAGGGCCTTTCAGTTTTAAGAAACGCATATTATTTTCAATAAATTCCAGGGCAAAATCTGTTGGTACTGCCATAAAAGTATTGTCAGGGTTCCATGGGTTTGCTGCTGTTTTGCGTATATAACGGATGATGCGGTAAGCAGGCCTGCCAAGGTTATCGGTGATCCGGGCATCTACCTGGTGCTTTACCTGGTATTTGATCACAGTATCTTTTGTACCAAAGTTTATAAAAACCGTAGAATCTAAATTATAGGTAATATACTTGCCAACCATTAAAGGGGAATATTCCAGTACGGAAGAAACGGCCAAAACATCTGTACGCTTTTTACAGGCACTAAAAAAAACTGCAGAAGCGATGATCAATAAAAGAATTTTTTTGCTCATAAGTAAAG
>JAYUYX010000006.1:0-8111 GCA_043752205.1 Chitinophagaceae bacterium | reverse complement strand
GAATTACTTTTTTTCGCTGCACACTTTCTACAACAAAAAATCAAAGAACTTTTCAGGCTGTCGCCTTCTAATGCAATATAACAATTTTTCTCTTACGTGTGTATCTGTCTCATGTATGCTTGCCCGACTGCATTGGCGTGGTACACATGTCCAGGGCATGCACTGGCGCCCGGATCCTTCTGCATGGGTCGTCCTTTACTCTTTAAAGTATTGGAGGGCTGGTATCGGCGAAAAAAATATAAATGATTGCCCTGCTTAATCATACGAGTTTAATGCAGCTTACGGGCAATCGTTTATGTTTTTTTGCAAGTCAAGGCCGCCGGCAGACACTTTAAATTATAAAGAACCTTGCGGCGGCTGCGACAGTTTTTAAAGCCCACTGTTCGATTTTACAAAGTCTGTTCAACATTCATCAGCTAAATAAAAATAAAAGAATAGCGAAGCTGCCATGCTGCCGCAGGCAATGCTATTGACTGAACGCAAGTGAGATAGCAAAATAAATTCGTGGCTCGCCACACCGCCTGGGGAAGCGTTGGCTGTCTTGGCACGGCGGCAACAAAAAAAAATAATAGCATGGCTGCTTGGTGGAGCATTATTTTTTTTGTTGGTGCGGTGGTGGCTACTTAGCATAATGTGATGTTATAGGCTTTTTTCTCCGGGCATGCTTGCATGAGTGTTGGCAAAAAGACTATAATGCCACATTATGTTAATGTAGCTTCAGGCAGTTTTTTTTGGCGGGGCTTTTTGTCCTGAGCGTAGTCGAAGGAGTGTGTTGGCTGCAGCTCTTTTATTTTTTTTCTCTGTCTTTTAAAAAAAATAAATGTGCTGCCGTGTGCTGGCTTACAAAAACCATGACAGAAAAAACTGACTGCAACACCGAAGAAGGCTTGGTGTGCTGGCTCCTGTGTGTTGGGTTCCAAGCCTTCGCCGTGCCTGTGGGTCGGGCTTGCTGGCTTTATTGTACTGCTGATGTTTGTGATGCTGCCGGGCTTTATTTATCGTCCGGTAAATCATTAAACATATCGGTAAGGCTTTTGATTATTGTTTCAGGCGAAGGCAAATATTTTTTATAATCTTTCGGCAGCTTGGGTGATACTTTGTAAGTAGTAACGCCGATAGGCTGATTTAATTCTTTCAAAGCATATTCAACAGTTGTACGGTTTTTCTCTCTGCAAACAATTATCCCGATAGATGGGTTTTCATCTGCTGTTTTTACTTTGTCATTTAAAACCGATAAATAAAAACTCATCTTGCCTGCATAATCCGGCTTAAATTTTCCGGTCTTTAAATCTATCGCTACCAATGATTTTAATTTCCGGTGATACAGTAAAATATCAACACTAAAATCTTCTTCCAATGCAAGCCGGTACTGATTACCGATAAAAGCAAAGTCGCCGCCCATCTCCATCAAAAACTTTCTGATGTTCTTCATGATGGCTAACTCTAATTCTCTTTCGTTGTGTTCTTCGCCAATTTCTAAAAACTCAAAGTTGTATTCATCTCTTACCGCCAGCTTTGCCTGGTGCTTATATTTTTCCGGTAAAGTTTTATCAAAATTGGTTTGTCCCAACAAAAATTGCTCATAGCTTTTGCCTTCAATATGATGTATCAAAACATTTCTTGTCCAGCCATATTTAACAGCCATTTTGATATAAAACTCCCTGGCCAATTCATCTTTGCATTTTTCCAATATCACTATATTATGTGTCCAGCCAATTTCTCCAGCCAACGGCTGGAGTTTTTGATTTTGCTCATACGCCAGATAAAACCGCCGCATATTCCATAAATTCTGAACAGAAAAACCATTCATACCTGCAAACTCTTTTTGTAAATCAAACGCCAAAGTTTCTACAACAGATTTTCCCCACTTATGCTTTTGTTGTTTCTCTACAATACTCTGGCCTATTTCCCAATACAGCTTAATCAGGGCTTTATTTACCTGCTTCATCGCCTGGTATTGAGCTTTATATATTTTCTCCTTTATCTCCGTAAAGAAGGCTTTGTAATCCTTCGTAATCTGTTGCTTTGCCATAGTTGTAAAAATAAGATTTGTAAATATAATTTATCCAAACGGATGATGTTTTGTTAACTGGCTCGTCAATGTTTCCAGTTCCTGCACTTCATACATTTCTGTACTGTTGATGTATTTATGCCCGGCCATGTATTGAACTTGTCTTTTGTTGTGTTGGCGGAGACAATAGAGTATTACACTTGCACGGATGTGCAAAGCGTTCTTTATTTGTGGATTAATTCCTTTTAATTCTTCGGTTAGTAAACTGATTGTATTGTGTAAATTTCCTGCAAATAAAGCCCCCTCTAACTCCCCCGAAGGAGGAGAACCTCCACGCTGCATTAGCTTGTCTCTTGTGCCTCCATGTATGTAAGTATGTAAGGTTAATATTTGTTGAGTGGATAATTTTAATTCCCTGCTGTTGCTTCTTGCTGTTGATGGTATATAAATAATTCCATCGTTTAAATTAATGTGGTTTATTTCTAACTTTTCTAACTCGCCGCTGTGTAATCCCTGCCAGATTAATAAACCAACAATGATAATATTTCTTTCGTGGGCTAAGTCTGTTTTCTTTTGATGCAATGATTGCTTTTGTAATTCCTTATAACCATTGTAAAGGTTCAGTAGTTCATCATACTTCAATGGATTTTGTATGATTGTTTTTGCTTTGCCTTTTATTCTTAAAGTTCTTGCCGGGTTTCGGTTTACAGTTCCTTCTGTCTTTAAAAATTCAAAGTACTTACTAATGCTGCTTATTCTTAGATTGATGGTTGATACATCTATACCTTGCCTGCCGACAGACAGGTTTCGCTGCTGCTCATACTGCACATAATTTAATAAATCATTGTACTGCAAATTTTCCGGCTCATGCAATCCACTTGCTTCAACCCATTTTACAAAGTACTCAACATTTTTCAAGTGAGCATTAACAGTGCTTTCCCTGTATCTTTTTTGCTGCAAATAATCTTTAAATTTCTCTCATGTTGGTTAATTATATGGGTATAAATTTGAGTTGATGCCAGGCTGCTATGCCCTAAAAACTTTGCAATTTCTTCTATGTCCATACCGCTTTGTAAAAGATGCGTTGCAATGCTGTGGCGTAAACCATGCAGGGTTACATTTTTATTTATCTCCGCTCTTTGTTTCATCTGTTCCAATCGCTGGTAAAATTCATTGATGCGATTTCCAAACTGACTGATAAAAAAAGCTGTACTGTCTGCTGCTGCTAAGGTTTACCTTTTATGATCTGGCTGTAAGTCTCTGCATGATTATATAAAAACCATTCCCTGCCCTCCCGTAAATAATCTTTGATGTCCTGTAAATGTTTGGCTGCTATGGGTACATACCGTTGCTTGTTGCCTTTGCCTTTTCTTACAAACAATAATCTTTTTTGTAAATCAATGTCTGTAATATTTAATTGTTTGCCTTCGCTTCTTCTTAATCCACAACCGTAAAATATGGCAATGATTGCCCGGTCTCTTTGCCCGATGGCTATACTGTTTATCCTTTGTGGCAAAAAAGTAGCTTCGTATAATTGTTTGATTTCTGCAACGGTTAAAATAATCCTTTCACCGATGTTGTCCTCCGCTCTCTGTGCCGTGCTTTCTACAATAAATTTTCCGGTTGAGTTGAGGAACTTTATAAAAATATTTACCGCATTGATAATTTTATTGATACTGCTGCTGCTTAACGCTGTGCCTTTATTTCGCCTGTTTGTTCTTTGCTTAATGTAGTTGATAAAATCATTGATGTGAACCGTTTCTATGGCTGCAATGCTTTGTATGTTCCTGGTTTCGATGTAATGCAAAAACTCCCGTACATGGATTGGCCAGCTTTGTACCGTTACGGTTGCATAGCCCAACACCTGTAAATATTCTTTGTAGCTTTTTAGTAAATAATTATAGTGGGTTGATTTTATTTGTAGGCTTATCATCGTAAAAAATATTTGTGGGGGTGTACCTTTTCAAAAAACAGTGAACTACTGAACTACTTCTATTTTTCTCTTTGCTGTAGCGGCTTTAAGTGGTTTACTATGTGGCTGAACTACTGCCGAACCACTGCCATCCTGTAACCTTTGCAGTACTTCATCCAGTGCCGTATTGATAGTATGTTGCAGCCGCTGGTATTCTTCATTGCTCACCACTTCATACACAAAACCTTTCTTCTTGTCGCCGTCAACCTTCCTGATAAACCCATACTGCTGCAACTCTATCATAAATCTTTTTTGCTTGCTTGGATGCTCCCTAAATACTTGTCTGATGCTGCTGTTTATAAAAGTCTTTTGCTTGCTTTGCTGTAAATGTTGTTTGAGTTGTTCAAAATAATTTCTCGTTGCATAGCCTAACTCATCGCTCTTTTTCAATAAAATATTTTTCATCAGCTCATTGGCTTCTGCAATATCTTCCAGCGTTGTTTCAATGTAGATTTCGCCGGTCTCTTTATCAACCTGGTGTTCTCTTTGATACTGTTTATAAAATGTAACAGCTTCTATAAATGCGATGTAGTGGACATTGCTTCGCCTTGGTTTAAACACTTCTTTGGGGATGATTAATTTTTCTGCGAATGGATTTTTTACTGTGATGGGTTGCAATACTCTTTGTACATTCTGCAACAGCTTTTGTATTTTCTGTTGCTCTGTTACATCTATTTTACCGGCTGATAATTTACGTTGATAGTCCATTATCCTTTCGTCCTGGGCTTCGGTTTCATCAAGGTAAATTAAGAAGCTGCGGTTTGCATTGTCCTCGTATATGTGTTCACTGGTGGTGCAGCCGCCTATGCTCACAGGGCCTTTCACCGTCAGATGCAAAGTTTTTGTATTGCCGTTTTTATCTCTTACCGTAATTGTTTTTCTTATCTTCTGTTTGCTTTGTAATTCCCTTATCGGATATAATGCAGTGAGTACGCCGTCATAATCTTCTATCAAAATAAGTTTATGCCCTAACTCGTCTGTATCGTAATAATAAAAAGCGTTTCCTGTTACACTGGTGATTTCTATTTTATCTTCTTCCGGTATCAACTCACCAACTTTTTCCTGCAGGTGGCTTTTGCCAACGCCACTACTTCCAAAGCTAATAATGTGTAATGGTCTGGCCGTTTTACGGCTGGTAAAAACTAAATACATAATTAACCGGTTTGTTTCTTCGCCGATCACTCCGCTTTTCCCTATATCATCATTTGTATTTTGTAAAAGATTGCTTTGCTTTAAATAATTTTCTGCTGCTGTAATTTCTTCTTTGGTGAGTGTTGGTTTATTGTTGATGGCTTTTAATTTATTGCTGTCTATTTGTTGCAGCCGGTAATCTTCAACCGTGTTGATCAAATTGCCGATTGCTTTATGTATGTAAGTGGTGGAGAGTGCAAACCGCTCTGCAATATTTTTTATCAGCTTTTCGGTTTGGGTTTCGTTGTACAGGTCTAAGCCATGGCGGATGGATGGGAAGGTTTTAAAATCTACTTTTAAAGTTACTCTCATGCTGTGAAGTCCTTCTATCCTTATGCCGCCCAGCAATGCAAAAAGGATTTCTTCATACTTCCAGGTTACATACTCCGGGTTGTGGTGGTTTAATTGTTCAGTTGCCATGTGGATAATATTTTTATGTAGCGATTTCGCACAAACATAGCATATTCTGTACTTACACAAAAACATTATCCGCTCTTATTTTCCACATCCGCTGTATTTTAGTTCCTTTTTATGTGCATATCAGATACTTTTGTACTGCACTTAACTGTTTATCGCATGAAAAAAGGATTATCAACAAGGCTTACAGAAGCCAGAAAAGCCAAAGCTTTATCGCAGCAGGAACTCGCCAACCTAGCTAAAGTGCATTATACCAACATAGGACGCTATGAACGTGGCGAAGCAAACCCCTCCACTGATATTTTAAACCGTATTGCTAAAGCCCTGGAACTTTCTCCCGACTTTTTAATGAATGGCACTTTGCAGGATAAAAGCGCCGCTGCAATTGAAGATGAAGAACTGTTACTACAGTTCCGTAAAATAGAAAAACTCCCCTCCGATAAAAAGAAAATTGTAAAGGAACTTTTAGAAGCATTTATTTTTAAAGCCGATCTACAAAAACAACTCGCCTCTTAAAAATGCCATTGTGCAAAACTTTTTTCTTACTACCTATCAGTAGCATTTAGTACTTATCTGTAGCTTTTTGCAGGCAGAAAAAAACCAGCAGCTTTTTACAACTGATGGTTTAGTATTTTTTATTTTGTGCTAACGCTTTGCCGGGGTTTTGCACCGCTGGTCGGGAGACACAGGCGACGGCGAAGATCGAAGCGGAACACCCATAGCGGAGGAAAAAAAGCCACCAGTCGTTATAACTGATGGCTTTACTATTTTTATTTTGATACTGCATTTAAAAATACTGAGATAATAATCCCTAATCATTTACCTTTTTAAACCAAATTTTCTCAATTGGATCCTTCCCCTTCTGAGGTGTCATGCTGTTAAAATAAAATGTTGAATTAGAATCGCAACACTGTGTAAACTATTCTCCAGTAATCCCCGTTGAGTATTCCCAGCTATCAAAATAAATATTATTCCATTCGTCAATCTTAGAGCCAGATGATTTCCAAGTACCCCGAGTATCATTAATAAATGGAACTTTCATATTAAACTCAAATCTATTGTTATCATAAAAAACTAAAGTCAGTTTTTTATAGATATTCACATCTATGCTGTGTGATCCAAAATTAGTTTTTTTAATATCAATAAAATATGTTCCAATTTGCTTTTTGTGATTTTCCTTTCGACTATTATTATCTAAAACCTGTATTCGTACAAAAATCAAAAATATTATACCGAGTAAGAGAATAAAAAAAAATATAGTTCTGTTTATTTTCATATGGTTAGTTTTATTTCGGAATAAGAATATTAGGGATAAACAAACTAAATGTTTGACTTATATTTCCGAATGTAGTTCTGCTTCCTTCTTCTCTAACATATGATTTAGGATAATTTTTTTCTCCAAAAGCTTCTTTCCCAAGCGTCCCAGAAGTTAGACTCGTAATATTAAATATCTCTATAAATACTCCATCTTTATTTGTAGTCATTGTTTATAGTACCAGAACCAACAAAGCCAGTAATATTATAAATATTTCCATTACGCCATGTATCGGATAGAAGTTCTGACCCTCCAAAACTGTATTGTTTATTATTAACAGTTTTATCGCTAAAGTAATCTTTAGCAGCAGATTTTAAGATATCTGACTCCAAAAATTTTGAGCTTATAATTCCATTAGTTGGGAACACATAATTTTCTGGCCCATTCCCTGTAACCATATTTTGAAGCAACTCGTTTACAACAAACGTTTCATAATTATTAAAATTACTTGCATTTGATTCATCAACAGTAAACTCTTTGGAATTGCTTACATACATATTAAATTTATCAGCAGATTCTACTTTCGTATCAGTTCTATAACCCTCATCGCCTGTTTTATGATTCGTTCCCAATAATTTAAGAGAACCGTCACTAATTGGATTCAAAGTATTTGGATTTTTAATTGCGTTATTAACAGACGATCCAACAGAAATAGTTTTTACAATTGATCGGGCAGCAGCTTGGCTTGCAGAAGATGCAGGATTATTTTCGGGTTCAGCACCATCTAAATCAATTGCCCATATTGGCATATTGCCCGCAAATTGATAAGGCGTATACCAAGGATAATCTCTTGTTAATGGGTCCATAGAAAGGAACCTTCCTAAACGTGGGTCGTAAATTCTTAACCCATAGTCCTGCTGGTTTCCTTCACCCTTTACCTCATTATCATTTTCTTTACCATTAAAGCCATAACGGTATTTTGTATTTGGTTGGCTGTATTTACGGCCTGGCATCTGACTGCCAAACGGATAATAATCGTTAGCTGTTATAACGTCAGCTGTATAATAATCTATGGTAGTTCCATTAGAGCTAACGGCTATTTTCTTATCAGACTCTGTTACCAGCACATTCCCTAAATGATTGGGCTATTCAAATAAAATTTACACGGAATTACTTTTTTTCGCTGCACACTTTCTACAACAAAAAATCAAAGAACTTTTCAGGCTGTCGCCTTCTAATGCAATATAACAATTTTTCTCTTACGT
>JAYUYX010000005.1:0-8178 GCA_043752205.1 Chitinophagaceae bacterium | reverse complement strand
CAGCTACTGTTTTAGAAGGAGCATCTACTTTTTTCTTAGCTTCATTTTCTACTACCCATTTGTCATAATCCTCAGCAGTTAAAACATCGCCAGCAATGGTAATACTTTTCATTTCATCGACACCGGCAAATTTTACGGTAAGACTTTTTGAAAAATGGCCAGCATTTGCAGCATTGAATTTTGCTGAAATGAAGCCAGTAGCTCCTGGTGCAATTGGAGACTTGGTATAGTCACCCATGGTACAACCGCAAACTGGGTTAGCCTGCTCAATAATAAGAGGCTCTTTGCCGATATTTGTAACTACAAACTTTACTTCTTTTGGTTCGTTTTGCTTAAGCGTGCCCTGGTTAATTATTTCTGTCTCAAACTTAGCCACATCTGCCACTGTTTTTTGCGCAAACAAAAAAGATGTTACTGTAAATGCCACCAAGGATAATAATAATTTTTTCATGTTGTATTTATTTTTATTTAGTTTTTTAAATCGTTTAAACCTTTATTCTCAGGTGCAGAACTGCCTGGTGTTTGCCAAACTTCTCCCTTTATGGTTATTTGTTTTGTTTGATTCTCATTATAAGAAACAGTAATGAATTTAGTAAATGGCCCAACAGCCGCCGCATTATACCCTACGGTAATAAGTGTTTTTTGGGTAGGTGCTATTGATTTATCTTTTTCCCACTCTGGTGTAGTACAACCGCAACTTGCATGTACGTTAGAAATATTCAATGGCAATGTACTGTTATTTACAACTTCAAATATATGCGTAACAGGTTTGCCTTGTGGTATCTTGCCAAAATCGAATTCAGTTTCTTTTAAAGTTAATAACTCATCTGCCTGGGCAATACTCAAAGTATTGGTAGCAACATTACTGGTTACTACTGTTGTTTTTGTATCAGTAACCCCAACCGTAGTATTGGTTTGTGCCTGTACAGCCGAAACCAGGCATATGGCCAGTAAAAATGTAAATCCGTGTTTCATACTAAGTGGTTTTTAATTTATCGTTCTCAAAGATAATAAAACGGCTAAATCTCTGGTACATTGTTATATCGTTAGGAGATTTTTAACAAAGCTGCCTCATAATTTATATTTTTGCTCAAGATTAACATGATATGGATACAAATAACAACAATGATGCTGCTTTGCAGGAAAAACTGAGTTTCGATACTTTCCGTAACGAAGTGCTAAAAGATTACCGCTATGCATGCGAAAGCAGGGAAACCAGTTTATTGGGAAGAAAGGAAGTGCTTACCGGTAAAGCCAAATTCGGAATTTTTGGAGATGGTAAGGAAGTAGCCCAGGTTGCAGTTTCGAAGTTCTTTAAACCCGGCGATTTTAGATCGGGGTATTATCGTGACCAGACTTTTATGTTTGCGAATGGGTTGGCCACAATTGAACAATTCTTTGCACAGCTATATGCCGATCCCGATATTCAAAATGATCCCTTTAGTGCAGGACGACAAATGAATGCACATTTTGCTACTAAGCTGGTAAATGAAAATGGTGATTGGCTAAAGCTTTCCGAACTTAAAAACGTAAGCAGTGATATTGCACCAACTGGTGGGCAAATGCCCCGGGGCCTGGGACTTGCATTTGCATCAAAAGTTTTCAGAAATGTAAAAGAACTTAACAAATTAACAAACCTCAGTAGCAATGGTAACGAAGTTTGTTTTTGTACCATTGGCGATGCCTCAACAAGCGAAGGACATTTTTGGGAAAGCATTAATGCTGCCGGCGTGCTGCAGGTACCTTTAGCAATTTTTGTATGGGATGATGGTTATGGCATTTCTGTGCCTAAAGAATACCAAACCACCAAAGGTTCTATTTCAGAAGCATTGAGAGGATTTCAGAAAAAACAAGGAACCAATGGGATTGATATCTACAATTTAAAAGGATGGGATTATGCAGGGATGTGTGAGATACTGGAACCCGCTATTCAAAAAATAAGAGATACACATACACCCGCTATTTTTCATGTTGAAGAAATAACGCAGCCGCAGGGACATTCAACTTCCGGCAGTCATGAAAGGTATAAAACAACCGAGAGGCTGGAGTGGGAAAAAGAATGGGATGGATTAAAGCAAATGAGAGCATGGATATTGGCCAATGCATTGGCTGAAGAAGAAGAACTGAAAAGTATAGAAGATAACGCAGTACAACTTGCCCGTGAAAGCAAACAAAAAGCATGGGCCAAATATATTGACCCGATAAAAAAACTGGTTGCTGAAGCTGTTAATTTTTTAGAGCCTCTTAAATCTTTAGATGCAGACATTTCAAAAATATCAGCTGAACTGGCTGCAATACGGGAACCCATGAGAAGGGATGTAATGAAAGCCCTGGCTACGGTTTTAGATATTACCGGCAATGATGATGCTGCAAAACCTGTGCAGCAATTTTATGCAAATCTAAAAACTGAATACGCAGGCTTATACAATAGTTATTTGTACAACGATGGTCCAAAGTCTGCATTAAAAGTGCCGGCCATAGCTCCTTATTATATTGATGATGCCGCAACTGTAAATGGCTATGAAGTTTTAAATAAATATTTTGATGAATTATTTACAACCAACCAAAAAGTCATTGCCTTTGGTGAGGATCTTGGTTATATAGGTGATGTGAACCAGGGCTTCAGCGGCCTGCAGGAAAAACATGGTAAGGATAGAATATTTGATACGGGGATCCGTGAACTTACTATCATGGGGCAGGGGATAGGCCTGGCTTTGAGAGGACTTCGCCCGATTGCTGAAATACAATACCTCGATTATTTATTATACGGTTTACAACCTTTGAGTGACGATGTGTGTACAACACATTTCCGCACAGCGGGCCAACAAAGCTGTCCATTGATCGTAAGAACAAGGGGGCACAGGCTTGAAGGCATCTGGCATAGCGGCTCACCTATGGGTATGATCATTAATGCACTACGGGGTATGTATGTATGTGTACCCCGTAATATGGTACAGGCTGCAGGTATGTACAATACCTTATTACAAAGCAACGATCCGGGTCTTGTTATCGAGTGCCTGAACGGGTATCGCCTCAAAGAGAAATTACCATCAAACTTAATGGCCTATACTGTGCCGTTGGGTGTGCCGGAAATTGTAAAAGAAGGAACAGATGTTACTATTGTTACTTACGGATCAACCTTACGCATTGTACTTGAAGCAACCGACACCCTTGATAAAATGGGCATCAGTTGCGAAGTGGTGGATGTGCAGACCTTATTGCCTTTCGATATCAACCATAAAATTGTTGAATCACTTAAAAGAACCAACCGCATTGTTTTTGTTGATGAGGATGTTCCGGGTGGAGCAGCAGCATACATGTTCAACAAAGTAATGGAAGAGCAGGGTGGGTATAAATTTTTAGATACATCTCCAAGAACGATTACCGCAAAAGCCCACCGCCCTTCTTATGGCAGTGATGGGGATTATTTCAGCAAGCCTAATACAGAAGATATAGTTGCAGTGATCAGGGAAATGATGAGTGAATAATTTTGGGTGAAAGCTCTTTTAATAATTACAAAGTGTGCGTTTCGTAAGATTGTCAGAGTGATCTGGTCGAACTCGGTTTGATAGAGTGAATCCGCCTTCGACAGGCTCAGGCTTACAGTCATATAATTGGCCAGCTGGAATTTCAAATAAAAATTTCAGGACAACTTGTTGAAGACTGTATGATTTGAAAATATTCTACCTGCCAATATCAACGCTTATGATTAATCTCGGTTTTTTACACGTAATAGATATTTTAGGTACTTTCTCCTTTGCGGTATCAGGTGCTTTTTTCGCCATGGAAAAAAAGCTAGATCCCTTTGGCGTGCTCATACTTTCTTTTGTAACAGCAATTGGCGGTGGTACTTTACGTGATATGATGATCGGTGATCTGCCAGTAGGCTGGTTAAGGGATGTAACCGCAACCGTAGTAATTTTCATGGGCGCCATTGGAAGCATGTTCTTTGGACAATGGCTTAAAAAAATAAATGCAACGCTATTTTTGTTTGATGCATTGGGTTTAGGGCTGTTCACCATTATTGGGATTGAGAAAGGAATTGAGTTGAATTTCAGTATGGGTGTATGTGTTGCTTTGGGAACGATCACAGCAAGTTTTGGTGGTGTAATAAGAGATGTGCTGTTAAATAATGTACCGCTTGTTTTTAGAAAGGAAATATATGCATTGGCCAGTATCATTGGCGGACTCTGTTATTATATCTTATATCACAGTAGCCTTAATGATGATGCAGCTAAGATCATTTGCATCCTGCTGATACTGACGATACGACTGCTGGCGGTAAAATACAAGCTGTCGCTACCTTTAATTTATACAAAAAAGAAAAATAATGAAACTCACGATCTACCAGGTTGATGCTTTTACGGGTAAAATGTTTGGCGGTAATCCTGCGGCAGTGATCCCTCTAGAACAATGGCTGGATACACAATTGATGCAGCAGATAGCATTGGAGAATAACCTCAGTGAGACGGTTTTCTTTATTCCTTCGTTAGGCAAGGATGCTGATTTTGAAATAAAGTGGTTTACTCCCGAAGTAGAGATCAATTTGTGCGGTCATGCAACGCTGGCAGCAGCCTATATCCTGTTCAATAAAATGAATTTTAATAAGCCTGAGATCAGGTTCAGTTCTTTAAGCGGCATATTAAAAGTTACCAAAGAAGCTGATCTTATCTGCCTGGATTTTCCTTCCTGGAAACCTGAGCGGTTGGATATTTATCCCGATGAGATATCGGCTATTTTGGGTTATGAAGAAATAGTAGGCGTATACAAACACCGTGATATTTTAGTAGAACTGATGAACGAAGATGCAGTAAAAAACTGCAACCCCGATTTTTCATTGATGAAAAAGCATATTGATAAAATGATCATTACTGCTCCCGGAAAAAAGGTTGATTTTGTCTCCCGGTTCTTTGCACCCGGCGCCGGTGTTGATGAAGATCCTGTAACTGGCTCAGCCCATTCACAGTTAATTCCTTTTTGGGCTGAAAAACTTGGGAAGAATGAAATGCATGCCTTACAACTATCCAAACGGGGCGGAGAATTGTGGTGTACACAAAACGGCGACAGGGTAATGATGAAAGGGAACGCAGTTTTTTACATGCAGGGAGAAATAACATTATAAAAAATGCCGCTTTTAAAAGCGGTATTTTTTTATTTCAGGTTATGAAATACTTTTTGCACATCGTCATCCTGTTCTAACTGGTCAACCAGTTTTAAAACCTCGTTGCTTTGATCTTCATTTAATTCCATTGTATTGGAAGGAACCCATGTAAGTTCGGCGCTGATCACTTCAAGTTTTTTATCTTCCAATGCTTTACTCATATGCCCATATTCATTAAATGGCACCCTTATGATAATATTGCCCTCGGTATCTTCTCCAATTTCTTCCAGACCAAAATCAATCAGTTCCAGTTCCAGTTCATCAACGTCTAGGTTATTTTTTTTGATCTTGAATTCAGCCATATGTGTAAACCCAAAAGCCACACTGCCGCTGGTACCCAAAGCACCCTGCCCCTTTGTAAAATGCATTCTCACATTGGCAACAGTACGGGTGGGATTATCAGTAGCGGTTTCAACTAAAACAGCAATGCCATGCGGTGCATATCCTTCATACATAATCTCTTCATAGTTGCTGGTATCTTTACCCATAGCCCTTTTAATAGCAGCTTCTACCCGGTCTTTTGGCATACCAACAGATCTCGCATTTACGTAGCACCTTCTTAATGCCGGGTTGTTATCAGGATCAGGTCCGCTGGATTTTACCGCGATGGCAATCTCCTTGCCTATACGGGTAAAATTCTTGGCCATCTTATCCCAACGGGCAAACATCGCACTTTTTCTTACTTCAAATATTCTTCCCATGATTAGTTAATAATTTTATCCGTTACTCGGTTGTCCGGGGAGCAAATTTAAGGAAATCATAGCTTAAAGTATAGACCATTTACGGTTTAATAGCCTGGATATAAAAAGCGCTACCTGATACCAGGTAACGCCTTGCTTGTTTGTCCATCAATCTAAAATGTATAGCCAACTGAAACTTTTACTACCCGGTTGTAAGCTTCGTAACGATTGTTTTTATCCAGGGGAGATAATCCATGATCATAACCTGCCTGTATGTTAATTCCATTATCAAATTCGTAGCCGATACCGCCGGTTAAGCCAAGGTCAACTTTATTAAAGCGTTCTGTTATACCAAAACCTTTGTTGAAAATGGATATACCAAGAATACCCAGTTTTGCATTAAGCGTACTCCTCGCCAATAAGGAAACTTGCGGACCTGCATATACCATTAAACCTTTTACAACATTTGCCTTAATCACCAACGGGATATCAAAATAATGCGATTGCACCTGTGCACCTATATTTAAACCCAAATACTTCAACACAGGTATTTGAAAATCACCTTTTATACTGTAACCTTTTTTTGAATACTGAAAGCCGGGTTCAAAAGCAAAAACCTCAGAGATGGGAATGCGTACATAGCCACCAATGTGCATACCTTTTTTTCCTTTTGTTACAACGTAACCTTCGGTCTTGTCAATAAGGTCTTCAATGATCTGAAGGTCGGCACCTTCCCAACCGGAAAAGTTTACACCCATTCGGATTCCATAACTTACTTGTGCGTGGAGGCTGTTTATCATCATAATACTGATGACGAAAAATGTAATTTTTTTATACATAGTTGGTTGCAGGGTTTTAGTGTCTGCCGGGTATTTTGCAATAAAAAATAATGCCACCCATTTTTTTTATGCAGAAGATATTGTTAAAGCAAATTGTGTTCACCAGCGGTTAACAAAAAGCAATTAAGCGTCAGGCCACTAAAAAATTTTTAATTTTTAAAGAACCATCAAATAAAAAGACCTATAAATTCATGATCTATTATAGTGGCCAGACACCTGTAATCATGTATGTTTGCTTTACAAAATTAGTTTTATGGAGAAGCCAGTTTATTATGCTGATTACCTGCAACTGGAAAAGATAACCGGTGCTCAGGAACCTGAAAGTTTTAAAGAGGGTAAGGAACCAGCCCATGATGAAATGCTGTTTATCATCATTCACCAGGCATATGAACTTTGGTTTAAACAGGTATTGTTTGAAGTGAATTCTGTTATTGATATTATGAACAAGCCCGAAGTGAATGACAACTCCCCCGATATGCAAACAGTGGTACACCGCTTAAAAAGGGTGGTTACTATTTTAAAAGTATTGGTACAGCAAATAGATATCATGGAGACAATGACGCCGATGGACTTTCTCGATTTCAGGGATATGCTGCGGCCGGCATCAGGTTTTCAGAGCTACCAGTTTAAAGTGCTGGAGGCAAAACTGGGATTAAAATTTGAGCACCGGCATGGTCAGCATTATTATACATCGCAATTGAAAGAAGCAGATATTGCTATTATAAAAGATGCAGAAGCTGGTAAGTCTGTGCTGCAACTGATTAATGCATGGCTTGAGAGGATGCCTTTTATCACAGACGAATTCTGGAACAATTACCAGCATATATATAACAACAGCCTGGCAGAGGCTGAAAAAAATAATGCAACAGCTTTTGAAACTGTATTTAATGATGCTTCGGAAGATGTTGAAAGGAATTTATCGCCAAAGGCAAGCCGCTCTGCATTGTTCATAATGATGTACCGTGGTTATCCTATGCTGGAACTTCCTTTTCAGTTATTAGATACACTCCTTGAAATAGATAATCAATTAGCCAACTGGCGCAACCGCCACATCAACATGGTGCAGCGTATGATCGGCAGCCGCATTGGTACGGGTGGCAGCACGGGTGCAGGTTATTTAAAAGCCGCCATGGAAAAGCATTATATCTTTAAAGAGCTGTCGCAGCTAAACAGTTTTTTGGTTGACAGAAAAAAACTGCCCAAGTTGGATAAAGAAGTGGGAGAGAAGTTGGGGTATGGATGATAGTTAGCGAATTTTATCTGTAAAGTATTTTTTCCTATTCTTTTTTGAGATTGTCCAAATGTTAATACAGGGTTTTAAAATATCTGGATTGATTGGATCAATTGCATTTGCGATTTCAATTTCATTGATCGCTTTTAGGGAAATTTTTAAGTTAGGGTCAAGGAGCAGGATACCATCTAATCCAAAAATTACATTTCCTGATATTTTTTTGTATTTTTTTATCTCATTTGGAGTCGTTATTTCGAAAACCTGTTT
>JAYUYX010000004.1:0-39023 GCA_043752205.1 Chitinophagaceae bacterium | reverse complement strand
TATAAAATTAAGCAATCAAACTTATTTATCATTTCATTAACAGCGAAGTAAAAATACATTCGTTTTGTTTACATGAATTAAGCACTTGTTAACAATCATTTGGAATGATGTTTGTAAAGAAAATAACATAAGTAATTTTGGCAACCCTTAAAGTGAACCAACCGACAACCATGATAAAACACAAACTTGTTGTGCTGTTTTTTGCAGCAGTAATTTCTTTTCCAGCATTTTCGCAACCAACCCATGCCATTACCGATCCCGAAAAAAAATTTAAAGATGCCAAAGAACTTTTTGTAAAAGAGCAATTTGCATTGGCATATCCCTTATTTGCAGCGTTGAAAGCAGACTACCCCGATAATACAGCAAGCGATCATGCTTATATCAATGAAGATGTAAACTATTATTACATTGTTTGCAAACTCAAATTGCAACAGCCAGTTGCAGAGCAGGAAGCCAGGCATTATATAAACGTAGTGAGCAATGAACCACGCCGGCAGTTGCTGAGCTATCATTTAGCCCGTTATTATTTTGTAAAAGAAGATTTTAATAATGCTATCAATTATTTTGAAAGGGCGGGACTGGAAAACCTGAGCAATGATGAGATAGGTGACGCCAAATTTGAAAGGGCCTATTCTTATTTCAACCTCAAGCAATTTGATGAGGCTAAACCTTTGTTCCAGGAGATACAGCAGATGGAGGATAACAAATATTATATACCGGCAAATTATTATTATGGTTTCATCAGCTACAAGGACCGCAATTATAATGAAGCACTAAGAGCTTTTAAGCTGGTAGAAACTCAGGAAGAATACAAAGGCGTAGTTCCCTACTATATTGCCGAAATATATTATTTCCAGGGCAAAAAAGATGAAGCACTTCGTTATGGAGAGAGTGTATTGGGCAGGCCAGGTACTTTATTCTATCAAAAAGAAATGAACCTGCTGATAGGTCAATTGTACTTTGAAAAGAAAAATTATAAGAAAGCATTACCGCTTTTAGAGGCTTATGTAAACAGCAGTGACAAAGTGAGTAAAGAAATATTATATGAATTAAGCTATGCGTATTACGACGCCAACCAGTTAGATAAAGCTATTGAAGGGTTTAAGCAATTGAGCACAGAAAAGGATAGCATGGGGCAGAACAGTATGTACCTGCTGGGCGACAGTTACCTGCGTACCAACCAAAAGGCCAATGCAAGGAATGCATTTCAATACAGTGCCTATAACAGTTCTAATAAATTGCAGCAAAAAGTTTCCCGTTTCAATTATGCAAAGCTTTCTTACGAACTGGGCTATCAGGATATAGCCTTGAGTGAGATGAAGAAATACCTGAATGATTATCCCAACAGTGAATACGATACGGAAGCAAAAGAAATACTGGTGAGCCTGCTGGCCAATACCAACAATTTTGCAGATGCCTTACAACTATATGAATCATTTGATAAGCCAACGGCATCCATGCAAAAAGTATATCCACGTATTTTGTATGGCAGGGCAGTAGAACTGATCAATGACCAGCAATTAAAAAGCGCAGATGAACTGCTTACAAAAGTTTTAGCCTTACCAGCTTCAACTGTAACGCCATACGCTCATTTCTGGAAGGGAGAGATAGCTTACCGTAATAAAGATTATGACCTTGCCATCAGGCACCTGAACTTTTATTTACAGGCAAATGTGCCGGCAGCAGGCGAGGCTAACCGGGCGTCAGCAAATTATAATTTAGGATACAGCTGGCTGCACAAAGAAAATTATACTAAAGCACTTGGCTATTTTGAACAGGTTGCAAAAACGGTTACGGTAACATCACCGGCTATGGAGCAGGATGCTTATGTACGCAGCGCTGATTCGTATTTTATGAATTCGGATTTTACAAAAGCAAACAGCATGTATGATTTTGTAATAACCAACGCCCTGCCGCAAAGTGATTATGCTATGTTCCAGAAAGCATTGATTGCCGGCGTAAAAAGCTCCGGTAATAAGATCAACACACTTAACCAAATGATAAAGCTATATCCAAAAAGCAGCCTGCTGGCAGATGCAAATATGGAAATTGCACAAACTTATATTGATGATGAAAAATTTCTTTCTGCGGTTCCGTTCCTGAATAATGTACTGAACGATCCCAATGCCGGCGGGTTAAAGCCAATGGCTTACTTAAAACTGGGATTGAGTTATTATAATGCAGATAAGTATGATGATGCATTGATCAATTACCAGGCATTAGTTCAAAAATATCCACAGTCGCCTGAAGCTAATGAAGCAACTGATATCATGAAGAACATCTACATAGAGATCGGCAAGCCCAATGAATATATTGAAATGATGCGCCGCAGCGGTAGAAGTATTTCAGTAAATGAAGCAGATTCTTTAACCTATACATCAGCAGCATTAAAATATAATGCCAACGATTGCAATGCAGCATTGGCTGGGTTTAAAAATTACCTCTCAAAGTTTCCTGATGGTGCCTATGCATTGGAAGCGAATTATTTCAGCAGCGAATGTTATAACACGGCCAAGGATTTTCAGAACGCATTGGTTGGTTATGATTATGTGAACAGTAAGGGCCTTAACCGCTTCTTTGAAAAAGCTACGCTGGAAGCAGCCCGTATAAGTTATTTTGAATTGAAGGATTATGTAAAAGCAAAAAAATATTTTGAATCATTAACAGGAGGGTCAATCAACCAGGATAACCAGCTGGAAGCATTGCGTGGACTCGTTCGCACTTACTACCAGTTAAAAGATTATGCACAGGCAAACAGTGCAGCAAAGGACCTGCTTACAAGAAAAGGGCTCAGCACAGATGACAGGTCTATCGCCTTCCTGATGCTGGGTAAATCGCAGCAGATAAATAATGATTGTGTTTCTGCTATCGGTTCATTTAAATCTGCAGCAGCCATTAATAAAGCGGCATGGGGTGCAGAGGCCCGCTACGAAATTGCCAATTGCCAGTTCAGCACAGGTAACCTTGCTGCTGCCGAAAAATCGGCACTGGCTGTAATTAAAGAAACAGGTTCTTATGATACCTGGGTAACTAAAAGCTATATTTTGCTCGGCGATATTTTTATGCAGCAGAAAGATTATTTCAATGCAAAGGCAACCTATGAAAGTGTGGCAAAGAATTCGGTGATACCTGAGTTAAAAAATGAAGCACAACAAAAATTAGACAGGGCCATTGCAGAAGAAAAAACTGTAAGTAAGATAGGAAGCAATTAATAATTAGGATCGGGACAAAAATCAAAAAAAAAAAAATAAAAAATATTCAATGATCAATATAAATTTATCATTACCCGGGTTTATGAATACTAAACTGTTGATCGCCATCCCCCTGGCAGTTGGCAGTTTTATACCGGCAGTTAGTTTTGCACAGAGAAAGGATACCCTTAAAAAAACTTCCACCATTGATATCAACTCGGCATACAAACCGGTATTGCGTAATGCAGTAAAAATAAATTTTTCGGCTACGCATGTAAATGCAGATACAACCGTTCCGCCGTTAACATACAATATTCCGGCGCAGAATTTATTTTATACATATCAGCCTATACCGTTGAATCCACTGGCTTTGCAGCAGGATACAAACCTGTACCTGGGTTTAAGAAATTATGTAAAAGTGGGTTATGGTAACCTGTCTACGCCTTATGTTAGTGCAGGTTTCAGTTTTGGAGATGGCAAAAAATTCTTAGCCAATGTATATGCTGATTATATTTCTTCAAAAGGAAAATTATTATACCAGGATTATTCAAAACTGCATGTAAAGGGAGCAGCGAGCCTGTTCCTTCCTTCAAATGAAGTGTATGTGGCTGCAGGTTTGCGCATGCGGGAGAATTTTTTGTATGGCTTTGATACTTCAGTTTACAAGTATAGTAAAAAAGATGTTCGCCAGCAGTTCCAGGATATCACAGCAAAGATCGGCATACGCAATACAAGAGTGGGGGAGTTCAATTTGCATTATAATCCAAGCCTGGAAATAAGCAATTTCAATAACGTAAATAAGCTGACCGAAACTTCGTTCATCTTATCGGCCCCGGTTGAAAAACAGTTTGGAGAAGTTTTCGCTTTTAGGGTAGAAGGAAGGGCAGATGTTACCCGATATAGCACTAAGAACCAGCCTGTGAATGTACAGCTTAACAATAATGTTTTTCAGGTATCACCTTCATTGGTTTTTTCAACACCACGTTTCAGCATTAATGGTGGTATAACCCCCACATGGGATAATGGGAAATTTGTGTGGTTGCCCAATGTGTATGCAGAAGCGTATATCAAAGAAAATGTTTTTGCTTTCCAGGCCGGATGGGTGGGACGCTTGACAAAAAATACCTACCGTAACCTGTCGGAGATAAATCCTTATTTAAAACCATTTACATCGCAATTGAATACTAAAGAGATCGAATATTACGGTGGTATAAAAGGAACACTGGGTAAGCATTTTACCTTTAATGCAAAAGCCGGTTATCTTAGTTATAACAACCTGCCTTTCTTTATTAATGATACGGCAACCGATAACAAAGCTTTTGTTATCAGTAACGAAAGCAAGGTTAAAAATTTAAGGATTCATGCTGATATGAGTTTTGTAAGTAAAGAAAAATTCACCGTAACTGCAGGGTTAACCCTCAACGGTTATACCCTTATGAAAAACAATGCCAGGGCATGGCATACCTTACCAATGGAATTTACCAGTTCATTACGCTGGTGGGCATTTAAGCGGGTATTACTAAAAGCAGATTTCTATGCATTTGGCAAACAGCATTACCTGGAGAAAGAAAATGTGAGCAAGGTGCTGGCACCAGGTTCTGATTTTAGTGCAGGAGTTGAATTCAAGATCAATAAAACTTTCAGTGCCTGGATGGATGTAAATAACATCTTCAATACAAAATATGAACGATGGAATAATTATCCCGTATATGGTATGAACCTGATGGGCGGGGTAAGGGTGAATTTTTAAAGTAAGTAAAATAGTATTTGCCGGCTGACAATCCTCTCAGCCGGTTTTTTGTACCCTAAATTATCTGGATAGGCATATATTTGCCCCACAAAAATGTTCATGCATCAACAGATCGCTTCCTTTCTTTTTCAAAACAAAATATGCCCTTTACCGGGTGTAGGCACCTTAAGCATGCAGCATTCAGGAGCGGAAGCTGATTTTACAAGTAAAACGATTACAGCGCCAAAAGCAGGTATTCAATTTGTACGTAGCGAAACAGATACAGCTGCCTTAGTTGATTACCTTACTGCTACTACTGGCGGTAGTAAATATGAAATGACTGAAGCGCTGGAGCATTTTTGTGATACCCTTAAAAAAGATGTTACTACGCGGCAGGTGGCTTTACCTGGTATCGGGATCTTTTATGCTGATGGCAGTAGTAAGATCAATTTTACCGAAGAAACTTTACCGGTTTCTTTTATGCAACCAGTATTTGCCGAAAGAGTGATCCATCCAAATGATGAACACCATATACTGGTTGGCGATAAAGAAATGACCAATACAGTAATGACTGAAATGCTTGCGCCTACAGAAACAGTAAGCAACGACCGCTGGTGGATATGGGCTCTTGTACTGGCTTTAATAGCCATAACATTTATTCTGCTTTATTTCACCCAGCCAAATATTGGATCTGCTTTTGGCAATGCTATAAAAATTTAACCCGTTCATGATCCATTATACCAGTTGCCCAATCTGTATCAGTACATCCATACAGCAACAGCTTTCAGCAAAAGACCATACTGTTTCTCAGGCAACATTTTCTATCTGGCATTGCAGCAATTGTACAGCAAGGTTTACGCAGGATGTGCCGGCACAGGATGCCATTGCTGCCTACTATGCATCTGATAATTATATTTCTCACAGCGATACCAAAAAAGGAATAATCAACAGCCTGTATCACCTGGTACGTAAAAGAACATTGATATCAAAAGCAAGACTTGTGTTGAATGAAACAGGAATTACCAAAGGCCAGATACTGGATATTGGTTGCGGTACGGGGGCTTTTCTTGATACGATGAAGCAGGAGGACTGGTCCATCACTGGCCTTGAACCGGATACTATTGCAAGAAATAAAGCGGCTGAATTGTATAATATTCATCCACAGGAACCCCGTAAATTATTTGAATTAGCAGCAGGTTCTTTTAATGCCATCACCATGTGGCATGTACTGGAGCATGTGCATGAGTTGCATGCATACATCAAACAAATAGAAACCTTGCTTGCACCCAATGGCAAACTGTTTATTGCAGTACCTAACTATACTTCTAAGGATGCTGATATTTATGGAACAGACTGGGCCGCTTATGATGTGCCTCGCCACCTCTATCATTTCTCGCCGCAAAGCATGGAAGAATTACTTACGACTTACAACTTAAAACTCATCACGTGTAAACCCATGTGGTTCGATAGTTTTTATGTGAGCATGCTGAGTGAGCAATATAAAAATGGGAAAGGAAATATCATCAAAGCGGTTTTTAATGGGTTGATGTCAAACCTGAAAGCATTAGGTAATACAAGAAAATGCAGTTCGGTGATTTATGTGATAAGTAAGTGAATAGTAATCCAATTATTTCCTAAATTCTTTCACTTCGAAGTTTTCAACTATAGAATCTCTTCTAAATTGAATGATAAGTACTTTCGAATAAACAGGATCAATGTCTGATCCATAGTCAACATCAATGTCATAAAATATTTGTTGTTCATTATCTGTTTTAGACTGTGGTTGCCCTAGAAGGTGAACTATTTGATTGTATGATTTTCCCTTTAACTTGTAATTTGTTGCCAAATCATTAATCATGTATTTCCGGTTTGGGAAAGTCATTAAATCTGCAACTTCATCCCATTTTTCTTTGTCAAACTTTTGTTTAGTCTGACAAGAAACAAGAATAATAATTAAGAATAAAAAAAGTGAATATTTTTTCATTTTGTTTTCATGAATGGGCACTTAATTAATTCAGCTTCAACTCAAACAGTTTAGGCCAGCGCTTACCGGTGATTAGAAATTTTTTACTTACAGAATCATAAGCAATGCCATTGAGAACATCTGTTCTTCCGATAATATTTTGACTAGCAAAAAATTTCTCTTTCATTCCCGAAAATTCCATTTTACCTACTACATGCCCGCTGGAGGGATCAATTTTTATGATTACATCAGTTTGATAAATATTGGCATACACAAAGCCGTCAACATATTCCAGTTCATTTATTGAATCAATAGGGCCACTATTGTCAGATACATTAATTGTGCTTTTTAATCTAAAATCATCTGCATTTACAAAATAAAGATTTGCAGAGCCATCACTAATTATCAAATCAGTTCCATTATTAGTAATTCCCCAGCCTTTGTAAGGCCACTTGAGGGTTTTAATCGGTTTATCAATATTACTAACATCGTATACATACACAATATTATTTTCCCAGGTAAGCTGGTAAATTTTGTTTTTAAAAATGGTAATACCTTCACCAAATATTACATTGGTTCCCATCATGTGTTTCTTCTCAACCTTACCGGTTTTGTGATCGGTGATCCTTAAAGATGAATTTTCAAAATCGCCGGTGCCTTCATATAATTTACCCTTATAAAATTCAAGTCCCTGGGTATAGGCACTGGTATCATGAGGATATTCAGCAACAATACTATAAGCAATGGCAGGTGTAGGTATTGGTTTTATACTGTCATCCTCAACAACCGTTTTGTCATCACTATTACATGCCACTAAAACAACCAACGCCAAAATTGCTGAATATTTTTTCATCTTCATTTTTTAAAGTAGCAACAAAAATAGTGAACTGTTTTTTAGCAATAAACTTTACCGGCTTAAAGAATGCAAATATTTAGTTAAGCATGCGTTTAACTTCTGTTTTGCGGTAATGAATATTTCTTTCTTTTAAATAATCCAGTATATAATTAAAGCAGCCTTCATCCTTTCCAATAAGTTCAGGTGGAAATATACCTTTGGCTGTAAATTTTTTTTCGATCAGCATATTTAATGCAGCCGTGCAGGTATAACCCGTGGTGCGGCCCATGGATGAGGTTTGAGTTACTGTATCATATTCATCATACAGGTCGTAGCTAATCGTTCTTTCTGCATCACTGATCTTTATCTGCATCAGTGTAAATTCTGCTTCTGTTTCTCCGAGCTTCCACTGGTTAAATAAAAGGGAGGAAGTAAATTCCATGGGAGAAATTTGTTGCCCTTTAAAGTTGATAGGGGTAGTATTTAAGAAACCCGCTTTTATCAAACCCTGCATCAGTGCAATATGCCCGGGATAACGCAGGGTTTTTTCTTTCATATTGGGAATATGCCCCATGGTAAATAAAATAGAACGGAGGCCATCTGTATTAAAAGATTCAAGCGTACCCACATTTTCAAAATCGATCAGCTCGGCATCGCTAAGTGCAGGCTTTGTAACAATATGGCTGTTCTCCACATACCTTGCCGGCCTGGTATATTCTTCCAGTACATCAATGGGAGAGAAGGGAGCTTTGTATTCAAAAGGATAAACCCTTTTCTTTGGCAGGCCGCCAACCATGCATTCAAAATTGGTTATCGTCATGCGCTCATTGTAATACCCTAAGATTAAATTACTCATGCCCGGGGCAACACCACAATCAACAATGGCAGTAACATCATTTTCTTTAGCAAGATCATGCAGATCCAGGGCATTCTCAGGAAAGAAGGAAATATCCACCACATTTTTTTTAGCATTGATGATGGCTTTCAATGTAAGAAAGCCCATAAATCCCGGCACTGCTGATATCACGTAATCAAAACCTTTCAGCATGGTATCGTAATTAGGGTAATCACTGAGATCTGTCTTGATCGCTTTTATTGAATTATTTTTTTGTGTAAGTATTTCCAGCGCATGGCTGCTTACATCAAAGGAAGTTACATTATACTTAGAGGCCAGGTCAATGGCCATGGCACGACCCACCATACCGGCGCCTAATATTGCTATTTGCATAAAATGAGATTTGTTGTCTTTCTCCACATACTGCGGATTAAAAGATGATGATGGGATTAAATTTTTCTGTCATTCAAAGCGATAGCGAAGAATCTCCAATAAAATAGTTGAGATGCTTCGTTCCTCAGCATGACAGTGTCGATGTTCCATTCATCATGATGGAGATATAGGCGGAGAGCCTATAAAAATGTGCGTATGTAGTTTTTACAACCAAAATTCAATTTTAAAGTTACCAGCCTAACAAAGACCGGTAACTTTTTTAATTTTTACTTTGTCTTCCCTTTCTTACTCACAAACTTCATTTCAGCGATCAGGTTTTTCGCTTCTGCATATTTATCTACCACAAACATCACGTACCTGATGTCAACCATAATATTGCGGCAGATAGACGGATCGTAATTGATATCACTCATCGTTCCTTCCCAAACACGGTCAAAGTTTAAACCCACCAGGTTGCCATAAGCATCCAATGCCGGGCTGCCCGAATTACCACCTGTGGTATGGTTTGCTGCAATAAAGCAAACCGGCTGGCGGCCATTTACGCCCCACCTGCCAAAATCTTTTTTATTATACAGGTCGATCATTTTTTTAGGAAGATCAAATTCATAATCTCCCGGCACGTATTTTTCCATTATGCCCTCCATATAACTGTAATAATCAAACTTAACACCATCCCTGGGTTGGTAACCTTTTACATTGCCATAAGTAACACGTAATGTACTGTTGGCATCAGGATAGAATGTTTTCTTAGTAAACACATCCATTTGCGCCTGCATATAGGTGCGCTGTAACTGGTTTATGTTTGACTGTATTGAATTCAGCGAAGGAGACACGTTTGTTGTGTAGGTTTTTAAAATATCGTTCTGCAATTGTGCTGCAACATCAGCTTTAATGGCACTCACCACATCAGCAGGTGTGCCTTCTAATAATTTTTTTATTTTATCAAGAGATGTAAAAGCAGTTTGCGAATAAACAGCACTGCCCAATGTAGTGTATGAATTTCCTTTTTCTGAAAGCATGCTTTTAAATGCTGGAGAAATATATTCGGCTTTTTGGTCAATAATATACATCTCCATCAGTGCCTCAAATAATTTCTGATCAACAGCAGGATGATACTCTTTAAATGATTCTTCAAGTTTGGTTAATACCTCAGCTTTACGTTTAGTATATGATGCTTCATCTTTGCTGTAAGCCGTAACAAGTGAATTCATATCGGCTGCAATACCCCACAGTTCCACCTTTGGTATTATCTCATTATAATAATCACGGGCATAAGCATAAGGTTCTATATCTGTATAAGCTTGTTTTAATTTTTTAAGCAGTTCAACATAGGCAATATTAAATTCGGGGCGGCTCAACACAATTTTTTCAAAACTTGCCTCCAGTTCCTGCCTTTTTGCAACTGCATTGGTTTTGGTCAATCCTAAAATTTCACCCTGCCATTTTTTCCAGGCATTTGAAATGTTAGCATATTTTGCAGCGTACTGAATTTTTATGCCTTCATCTTTACGCATATAGCTATCAATAATACCCAATGCTTTAGTGCGTATGGCAATCTTTGCAGGATCGCTCACTCTTACAACCTGTTCAATGGCGCTGCTGTGCAGATATTCCTGCGTACGGCCGGGGAAACCAAATACCATGGTAAAGTCACCTTCTTTCATGCCATCTAATGAAATATTCAAAGAACGTTTTGGCTTGTATGGAACGTTATCAGGTGAATATGCTGCGGGCTTGTTATTCTTATCTGCATAAATCCTAAACATAGAAAAGTCGCCGGTATGCCTTGGCCACATCCAGTTGTCGGTATCTTTTCCAAAATTACCTATAGAAGAAGGGGGGGCTCCAACAAGTCGTATATCCCTGTATGTTTCAGTAACAAAAAGAAAATACTTATTGGCTTCAAAAAAAGGGCGGATCAAAATATCCTGGTAAGTTTCTTTTTTTGCACTGCTTCTTAATGCGGCTAGATTTTTATCAATAGCACTTTGTCTTTCT
This sequence comes from Chitinophagaceae bacterium, assembly GCA_043752205.1. Lineage (GTDB taxonomy): Bacteria > Bacteroidota > Bacteroidia > Chitinophagales > Chitinophagaceae > Ferruginibacter. The sequence goes on along the minus strand of JAYUYX010000004.1, from coordinate 28,079 downwards.
TTTTCTGTGAGATTATTTGTTACACCATTCAATACTGCTGCAGTAACATCATCAATGCGGATAATGAAGGTGGCAAACAATCCGGGGTTTTGCAATTCCTGCCCGTGATTATAGGCCCAAAAACCATCACGTATGTAATTGTTTTTTATAGATGAATGATTTTGTATTACATCAAAACCACAATGATGGTTGGTTAACAGTAAGCCTTTATCAGAAATAACTTCGGCAGTACAAAACCCGCCAAAACTAACGATAGCATCTTTTAAACTTCCTTTGCTGATACTGTAAATATCACTGGCATTTATCTTCATACCCATACGCTTCATTTCTTTTTCGTTGAGGGTTTGCAGCAGTTGCGGTAACCACATGCCTTCTTCGGCAAATCCTTTAAAGAACAGGGAAACACTAATAACCAGTAAGAGGATATATTTTTTCATATGCAAATTTTAATGGAGCAAATTTAGGTAATAAATAACTTCTTTATCGGAATACTGTTCTGATTTCGGACGATTGTCAAGGTAAGCTTGTTGAACCTGGTCAATTTTGAACCCGCCTTTAGGAGGCTCATGCTGACAGCTTTTATAAGATGGGAACCTTAATTTTTTAACCCTTTCTTAGCACCGTTGACATTATATTTGCTTTTGATACAACCATAAGAAAACTATGAAAAAAATTATATTCAGTGCCATTATTTTCCTTGCTGTTAAAACCTTGCCTGCCCAGACCGTAAAAGGATTATTTGATAAAGTTTCTAATGCTGTAAAAACTCCGGCTGGTTCAGGAAAAATTAATCTTAGCAATGAAGAGATCATCAGTGGACTGAAAGATGCTTTACGGGTAGGCACCGACAGCAGCAGCAAACGCCTGAGTAAACTTGATGGTTTTTTTGCAGATGCTGCCATAAAAATATTAATGCCTGAAGAAGCAAAGAAGGTAGAGCGTACACTCCGCAATTTTGGAATGGGCAACGTGGTGGATAGAGCGGTACTCTCTATGAACCGTGCAGCCGAAGATGCGGCCAGTGGTATTGGTAATATTTTCTGGGATGCGATCTGGGGCATGAGCATAAAAGATGGCCTGCAGATTTTACGTGGCGGAGATTTTGCCGCAACAGATTTTTTAAAATCGATGACTACCCGGGAACTTACAGAAAAATTCCGCCCGGTTATTGAAGCCTCACTGGTAAAAATGGATGCTACAAAATATTGGAAAGACGTTTTCTCTACTTATAATAAATTCTCCAGCAGCCAGGTTAATACAGATCTTACAGCCTATGTAACTGAAAGAGCTTTGACCGGCTTGTTCTATAATATTGGCCTGGAAGAACAGAAGATACGGAAAGACCCAACTGCACAGGTTACCGATATTTTGAAGAAGGTATTCGGTAAAAAAATATAATAACTTCCTTTTTCTATAAACGGTATTGCAATAAAATGGCTTAGCTGTATATTCACAGCCCAAAACCATTATGCAATGAGATCTATTTTTGTAACACTTCATTTTTTATTTATAACCGCTTTAGTATCTGCACAGGATAACAGCGCCTATTTCCTTTCTAACCCAAGCCTTACACCCGATGGGCAAACGGTGATCTTTAGTTTTGAAGGAGACCTTTGGAAGGCCAGCGTAAATAATGGCCAGGCACTAAGATTAACTGCCATGCAGGGTTACGAGACTTCGCCAAGAGTATCACCCGACGGCAGGTGGATAGCTTTTTCAGGAAGGCAGTATGGTAATGCAGATGTATATGTGATGCCAATAAATGGTGGTGATGTAAAACAGATCACTTATCATAGCAGTGTCGATGAGGTTAGCAGCTGGAGCTGGGATTCAAAGAATCTGTACTTCAATAGTGGTCGTATGGGGCAGGTTTCCGGGTATAAAATAAGTGCAGCCGGTGGCAATGCACAAAGGGTCTTTGGCAATTATTTTTTCCTGTTCGATCATAATTTAACTGAGCACCCAACTTCGGGTGAAATTTTCTTTAATGATACCTGGGAGAGTTTAAACCAGGTGCATCGTAAAAGATACAAAGGGCCATTCAATCCCGATATTCAATCTTATAATCCAAAAACAAAGCAGCATAAAAAATATACCGACTGGCAGGGAAAAGATTTTGCTGCAACGATTGATAGGAATGGTAACATGTACTTTATCTCTGATGAAGCCAATGGCGAATACAATTTATATACCTGGGATAATGGGAAGAAAAAGGGATTGACAAGATTTTCTTCATCTATAAAAACACCACAGGTAAATGCCAATGGCGGCAAAATTGTATTTGAAAGAGATTACCAGCTCTGGATTTATGATGTAAAAACAGATAAAGAAAGCAAACTGAATATTTCGATCATACGCAACAATACACTACCTAAAGAAAAAGATTTTGATGTTAAGGGAAAGATCTCCGCTTTTGATATTTCACCTGACGGAAAGAAAATGGCTTTTGTATCCCGGGGTGAATTATTTGTAAGCGATCTGGAAGGCAAATTCATCCAGCAGGTAAACCGCAGGTCATCAGAAAGAGTAAACGAGGTTAAGTGGATGAGCGACAACAGAACTTTATTGATTAACCAGACACTTGATGGCTATACCAATTTGTATACTATCGCTGCTGATGGTAAAGGCACACTTAAACAACTTACATCTACTCTTAAGAACAGTCGGAGTATCGTCTTAAATAAAAAGAGAACACAGGCTGTTTATTTATCAGGCAGGGATGAAGTAAAACTGCTTGACTTGAAGACACTGCAAAGCAGGACTATTGTAAAAGAGGAGATCTGGGGTTTTCAAAACAGTGATCCTGGTTTTTCACCCAATGGAGAATATGTTCTGTTCACTGCTATCCGTAATTTTGAGCAGGATATTTTTGTGCATAACATTAAAGAGAATAAAACAACGAATCTTACCAATACAGGTGTAACAGAAGCAGGCCCGATATGGTCGCCAGATGGAAAATTTATTTTCTTTACTTCACAAAGGCTTAAACCTTCTTATCCATTCGGAATGCAGAATGCAAGGGTTTACCGTGTGCCTCTGGAGAATATAGATGAGCCATACCGCCTGGATAAATTCGATGAGCTTTTTAAAGAGGAAAAAAAGGATACGGCAAAAAAGGACAGTGCTAAAAAAATCACTCCAATAGATACACTTAAATCAATTAACATTGATACCGATCTTATCAGCGAAAGATTTGAACTGATCAGTCCTTCACTGGGCGCAGGCTTTTTACAGGCAGTTTACCAGAAGGCCGATAAAACCACAGTGCTGTACAGCAGTAACCATGGCGAAGCAAAAAATGCTTTATGGAAAACGATCATAGAACCATTTGAACAGAACAAGACAGAAAAGATTGCTGGAACAGATAACAGCTTTGGATTTGATGTAGTAGAGGTAAGTGATAAAATGTATGTACTGTTTGGCGGCAATATCAATAAGCTCAACCTGGAAGGAAATAAAGTTGACCCGATAAATATCAGCTATACCTTCCGCAGGAATCTGTCAGAAGAATTTGACCAGATGTTTTACGAAACCTGGGCACAGGTAGAAGAGAATTTTTACGATGAGAATTTTCATGGATTGAATTGGAAGAAGACCAAAGATTATTACAAACAGTTTTTGCCGTACCTGAATACCCGTGCCGATATCAGGGTAATGCTGAATGATATGCTGGGTGAACTGAATTCTTCTCACCAGGGTTTTGGAACTGCGGGCGATGATGAAACCATTGTACTGCAAAACCAAACTATGGAAACGGGAATTATTTTTGAAAACGATAATCCTTATACAGTAAAAAGTATTATAAGAAGATCTGCAGCTGATAAAAAAGCTGTTGATATAAAACCAGGTGATATACTGGTGAAAGTGAATGATGAGGAAGTAGATAAAAAAAGGGACAGGAATTATTATTTCACTGTTCCAACCAGGGACAGGGAGCTAAGACTGACCTTTAATCGTAACGGGCAAATGGTGAATGTGAAAGTTCATCCCCAGGCCACTATCTTCAATAACCTGTATGATGAATGGATAGACATTAACCAGAAGCGAGTTAATGAAAAAAGTAAAGGGCGGATTGCATACGGGTATATGAAGAATATGGGACAGGGAGAGCTTGACCAGTTTATTATTGACATGACACAGGAACTGAATAATAAAGATGCATTGATATTTGACCTGAGGTATAACACAGGCGGCAATGTACATGATGAAGTGTTGAAGTTTTTATCACAGCGCTCTTACCTTAACTGGAAGTACAGGGAAGGTATTCTTACCAAGCAATCAAATTTTTCACCAAGCGATAAACCTATTGTTCTTTTAATAAACGAGCAATCATTGAGCGATGCAGAAATGACAGCAGCCGGATTTAAAGCATTAAAGCTTGGTACCATCATCGGTAACGAAACATACCGCTGGATAATTTTTACAAGCGGTGTTGGCCTGGTAGATGGCTCAAGTGTTCGTATGCCGGGCTGGGGTACATATACGCTTGATGGTACAGACCTGGAATTTTCGGGGGTGCAACCGGATATAAAACTGATCAATAGTTTTGAAGATAAATTGAATGGGAGGGATCCACAGCTGGACAGAGCTGTAGAAGAGATATTAAAACAGCTTGGAAAAAAGTAGTTAAATTTTGTTTTTATATTGAACCACATAGGATGATAGGGAACATAGATAAGCACATAGATGAAAGTATCTAAGAAATATTTAAATGAATTAACTTATAATGTTATTGGTTGTGCCATTGAAGTACATAAACAAATTGGGCCGGGATTACTGGAAAGTGTTTACGAGAAATGTTTTTTCAAGGAATTGTCGTTAAGAGGGATTACTTTTAAAACCAGGTTTGGGTACCACTGCATTATAAAGGGCTTGAACTGGATGCAGAATTAAGATTGGATGCTCTTATTGAAGATATTCTTTGCGTAGAATTAAAGGCCCAGGAGGGCCTTTTACCAATACATGATGCAATTTTACTTTCTTACATGCAGATGTTGCAAAAGCCTAAAGGCATTCTTATTAATTTTCATTGCGTTAATATTTTTAAAGAAGGACAAAAAACACTTGTTAATAATCTTTTCTCTGTATTGCCTGAGGAGTAAAACTATGTGTCAAACTATATTTTCTATGTTTCTATGTGGTTCATTTGTTGTGCTAATAAATTATTACCTATAATTGCAAATAAATTGCCACTCCGTAGAAACGGAGTGACTTTTTAACGATTGCTTGCTATATGAAAATTTTTATTGCTTTTCTTTGCTGACAGGTTCAGCGTCACCGGCTCATGGCCTTCTAACGATTGATTGTTCATTTTTAACGATTGCTGCTGTATGAACTACCATCTTTGTGATACAAACATAAGATGGGTATCATTATATTACTAATCAACTTGCCGTTGATTTTATTATGTTAACGCAGTATTTAAATTCTGAAAGCCTTTACAGTAGAGGTTTTTGGTAAACAGGCTTTATGATGTCCAACAGAACTACAGACATATTGTTTCAACTTATTAAGTCGCTGGAAAAAGCGGAGAAGCGGCATTTTAAACTCTATATTAAAAGAAGTTCATCTAGGGAAGACCTGAAGATCATCCAACTTTTTGATGCGATGGATAAGGGCAAAGAGTATGATGAAAAAGTAATACTGAAAAAACTGCGGGGTATTGAGAAGCCGCAGTATGCAAATCTGAAAGCACATCTCTACAAAGAATTACTGGCAAGCCTGCGGCTTTTAAAAAGTACTGACAGCATTGACCTACAGTTGCACGAACAGTTGGATTATGCCCGTATACTTTACAACAAAGGCTTATACCTGCAGAGTTTAAAAATACTGGATAAGGCAAAGGATCTTGCCAAGCATTATCACCAGGAAAGTTTTTTGATACAGGTGATATCGCTTGAAAAGAAAATTGAAACACTGCATATAACACGCAGTGGCGAAGGTGCAGCTGACAGGTTAACGCAGGAAGCCAACGAAGTAAACAGGCAACGGAACGAAATAACCGCTTTATCAAACCTGGCCCTGCAATTATACCAGTGGTATGTAAAACATGGCCATGCCCGAAATGAAAAAGATGAAATAGGAGTGAGGGAATTCTTTAAACAAAACCTACAGATAGACACAAAGAACATTAAAGGTTTTTACCAGTTGCTTTACCTGTACCAGAGCTATTGCTGGTATGCTTTTATACGCCAGGATTTTTTGATGTACTATCGCTACAGTAAAAAATGGGTTGATCTTTTTAACAAGGAACCCATGATGATAACTGTAGAAACGGGTCATTACATAAAGGGCATGCACAACCTGCTTACTGCCAACTTCGACCTGAGGAATTTTAAGCAGTTTGATAATTATTTATCACGATTTGAAAGGTTCACCTTTTCAAAACCTGCAAATCAGCATGATAATTTCCGCATGCAGGCATTTGTGTATTTGACAAGCGCCAAAATAAGCCAGCATTTGATGAAAGGCACATTTGGTGAAGGTATAAAACTGGTGCCTGCAATTGAAAAAGGGCTTGATGAATTTCACCTGTATATCGACAGGCACAGGGTGCTTGTTATTCAATATAAAACAGCTTTACTTTATTTCGGTAACGGCAATTATGAAGATTCCATTGACCAGTTGCAGAAGATCATAAACGGCCCGGTGGATATGCGTATTGACCTGCAATGCTATGCCCGCCTGCTGCACCTGATGGCGCATTTTGAGTTGGGCAATGATGCCATCATCGAATCGCTGATAAAATCTGTATTCCGTTTTATGTCACGTATGGAAAACCTTACTGTGGTGGAAGAGGAGATGTTTAAATTTTTACGCAATAATGTATATGAATCTGCAGCAAAACTAAAACCCGGCCTCAAAGAATTATTGCAGCAAATTAAAAGGTTTGAAAAGAACCGCTATGAAACACGTGTGTTTTCTTACCTGGATATCATAAGCTGGGTAGAGAGTAAAGTGTACAATAAACCGATGAGTGTTGTAGTGTATGAAAAATATTTAGAAAGCAGGCATAAATAATTATCAGTTCTCAATTCTCAATTTTAAAATCTGCAATGGTCTCTTTATACGTACTGTCCATTGTAATTACTTTATCAAATAACAGGTCAGCCTCTTTTGTCTTCTTTAATTTATATTTTATCATGCCTGCATACAGGGGATGCGTGATCATATCCGGGTAGTTTTCCAAAAGCTGGTCATAATGCAGTTCTGCATTGTCATAATCCTCCAGTTTATAATAGTTTCTGCCCAATACTTCTTCTGTTACCCTGTCTCCTGCAAGTTCAAAAGCTTTTTTATTGAATGCCAGCGCTTTGTTATAGTCAATATTATCCCCGCCATATTCACCCATGTATATAAGTCCAAGTGTATTATTTACTGCAAGCTCGTTGGGGTTTATATCTGCGGCTTTTAAAAGCCTCGATAATCCTTTAGAGATCTTACCAGTTGTGAGGTCTACATCTGCCATATTTATTAAATAATCATAACTATTCTTTGTATAGCATTTTGCAGCCAGGGTAGAATAGTGAACGGAAGAATCGATCTGCTCCAACTGGTTGTAAGTAAGTGCCAGGTTGCGATAAACAGTGCCTTTTGATAAAAGAGATAGTTTTTGGCTCTCAACTGATTCTTTAAAAGCCTTTAAAGCCTGGTCATAATTTCCTGCATTCATATAACTAACACCTTCCTGGTTCTTCTTAATGGCATCATCTTCTGTAACCGGTGCATCACAAGAGAACAATGCCAACATGCATATGATGAGCAGGAGGCGGTACAGGTTGTTGAATACATTCAAGCAATGTTGGTTTTAATTATTGAAGTTAAAAACAAAAATCAATTTGAAGTTTAAGATAAAACTTTCTTTGCTGTTTTTATCAACATTACATCCAATGGGCCATTTTTAGAGTCTGAGTTATTTATCCACAACGTAAAATTGCACGTGTTAGTACTATGCTTCATTCCTATAAAAAGATTTAGATTGAATATGAATTTTTATTTTACCACCAAACCGTTTTTTTTATGTTTAAAAAAATTACTCAATTAACTTTACTCCTGTTAACATTATCTGTGCTGAGTTTTGCACAGGTAACTGTACAAAAGGAAGAAGGCAAGGGCATATCTGCCCGGCTCGAGCATGAAATAAATATGACCAAAGATCCTGCCCTGGGTTATGTGCCTAAGGGACGGCTGTTTAAAGCTTACAGCAGCAGGCAGGAGCGAATCCAGAACGGTAACAATCTTGCACCAACATTCACCTGGACAGAACGTGGCCCATACAGTGATGTAGTGGGAGCAAGTAATGGCAACACCAGGCCGGGTAATGGCGTTACTTCCGGAAGGATGAGAGCCATTTGGGAAGACCTTGGCGATGCTACCGGTAAAACAGTTTGGGTTGGAGGTATTGATGGCGGACTTTGGAAAACAACAGACATCACTGCAACACCGGCTACATGGACACCCATCAATGATTTTTTGGGCAATCTTTCCATAGCAAGTATTTGCCAGGACCCAACTGATTTTAATATCATGTATTTTGGTACGGGCGAAAAAGCCATCAATGCTGATGCAGTTAGAGGTGCAGGTTTATGGCGCAGCACAGATCATGGACTAACCTGGACATTAATGCCTGGAACTGCCAGTTTCTGGAATGTAAGTAAAGTAGTTTGCGATGCAGCAGGTAATTTATATGTTGGTTGTAATTCAACTTCAAATACAGCAGGTTTACAACGCTATACAAAATCAACAGCTGTATGGACCAATATCACACCATCGGGTCTTGCACCAAGGATACCGGATATTGAATTAAGCAGCACAGGCAGGCTTCATGTAGTATGCGGCTATTATAATACAGCAGCAGCCAGTGCGGGATATCGCTATACTGATAATCCAGCAACAGTAACTACAACAAGTTGGACCTCTCCGGCAGTTTCTTTCAGTCCTGTTCAATACAATGTTGATCTTGCCAGTAATGGTAATACTTTATATGCATTACCCTCAAGTTCTGCCTGGAATGTTACTACGATGTATAAATCCACCAATGGTGGCGCTAATTGGGCTGCTACCGGAACGACACCTGCTTTTACCAGCGGGCAAGCCTGGTATTGTATGGCTGTAGCTGTTGACCCGGCTAATGCGAACAATGTTATTGTAGGAAGCCTGGATTGTTATAAAACAACGAATGGCGGAACATCCTGGACAAAGATCTCGGAATGGGTTGGTACAACCGGTCAGTATGTACATGCCGATCAGCAGGTAATGACCTGGCGCAACAATAACCAGGTGCTTATTGGAAGCGATGGTGGTATACATTATTCTGCCAATGGCGGTACAACTATTGTTGATAAGAATGTTGGGTTGAGAATAAAACAATTTTATTCTGTTGCTTTTCATCCTACATCATTAAATTATTTTTTAGCTGGCGCACAGGATAATGGAACACACCAATTGAATGGCGCAGGATTAACAACTTCAGTAGAAGTAACCGGCGGCGATGGTGCGTATGTTCAAATTGACCAGGACCAGCCGCAGTATCAATGGGGGGCCTATGTTTATAATCAATACCGCAGAAGCACCAACAGCGGATCTACCTGGACATCGGTAAATTATTCAAGCTCAGCCGGAAGATTTATTAATCCATTTGATTATGATGATGCCGGTAATATTTTATATGCCAGTGGTGTTGCCAATGCTTTTGTAAGATGGAGTAATCCTCAAACGGGCAGCACATTTACATCTGTTACCATGTCTGGTTTAAATACCGGAACAGTGTCAGCTGTAAAAGTATCTCCCTTTACAAGTAACACAGTTTATTTTGGGGGAGGAAAAAGTGGGGTATTGCCAACCTTGATAAAAGCAACCAATGCAAACGCAACACCCACTTTTACCAATATCATCAGTGCAGCTATGCAGGTATCTGGTACTAATATTTCCAGTATTGAGTTTGGTACAACAGCAAATGATATCATTGTTACTATTTCAAACTATGGTATCAGTAATGTTTGGGTAACCAATAACGGAGGTACAAGCTGGACTGCCATTGATGGCGACCTGCCGGATATGCCGGTACGCTGGGCGCTTTTCTATCCCGGCAGCAATACAAAAGCGATCATTGCAACTGAAACGGGTGTATGGCAAACAGATCTTATAAACGGTGCATCAACCTTATGGGGACCAGAAACCGGTTTCCCAAATGTAAGGACAGATATGCTGCAATACCGCAGCAGCGATGGTATGCTTGCAGCGGCTACACATGGCAGGGGATTATTCACCACCATTGTAGGTGCGGCTCCGCCTACCTGTGGTACAGTAAGCGGACTTGCTTCCTCAGCGATCACTTCAAGCAGTGCAACAGTAAGCTGGACTGCAATAAGCGGCGCAAACAGTTATGATGTGGATTACAAATTGAATTCATCAGGCACCTGGATAAATGCTGTTACCGCAACAACTTCAATTTCCAGAAATATAACAGGCTTAACGGCTTCTTCATTATACGACTGGAGAGTGAGGGCAAATTGTACAGGAGCAACGGGCGCTTATGCACAGGCACAGTTCACAACTACGGCTCCGCCTGCCTGTGGTACTGTTACAGGATTGGCTTCGTCTGCGATAACTTCAAGTGGTGCAACAGTTAGCTGGGCAGCATTGAGCGGTGCTAATAATTATGATGTGGATTATAAGTTGAATTCATCCGGAACCTGGACCAATTCAATAACTGGGACAACTTCAACTTCAAGAAGTATAACCGGTTTAACAGCTTCTTCATTATACGACTGGAGGGTAAGGGCAAATTGTACAGGATCAACAGGTGCTTATGCACAGGCACAGTTTACTACTGCGGCTGTAACTACCTGCCCCGGCCCATTGGATGTTTCAACCAATGGAACATTTACAGGTGGAGCAACCATTCCTTTTAATACAGATACAAAGGGATTGATCAGCCCAACGGGTGATCTTGACTGGTATAAATTTGTGATAACAACCGGCGGTACTGCAACCATTACATTAACCACATTACCGTTCGATTATGATGTTAAGCTTTTCAGCAGTAATGGTACCACACAGCTGGCTATTTCGCAAAATGGAAGTACCACATCGGAGACCATTAGCCGTACCTATACTACAGGTACTTATTATATACAGGTGTATGGTTACAATGCTGCAAACAGTGCAACCAGTTGCTATACTTTAAGAGTGGCATTAGGAACTGCAACAATTGCAAATCCGGTTCCCGTTGAACAAACTGATAAGATAACGATGAGACTTGCTCCAAACCCGGCAAGCAGTAATTTAAAAGTTACTGTCAACGGATTTGATAAGCAGAAGGTCTTTGAAGTATTTGATGCAAACGGAACAAGGCTGATGACTCAAAAAAGTTTTCAGAATGTTTCAACATTAGATATCAGGAATTTAAGCAATGGCCTCTACTACCTGAAAGTTACTGCTGCTGATGGCACAGTGATCACCCAGGACAGGTTTGTGAAGAATTAAAAAAAGGAATTTCTTTAAATAGAAAAGATCCGCCCCGATAAGGGGGGATCTTCTTTTCATATAGCTTAAGATATTCTCAGCAATAATGTAAGAATTCGGGGAATTGTTGTGCGGTCATCATCATCAAAATATTCATTGATGTCAATGATCTCAAAGCCATTATCTTTTGCAGCCCGTACAAAATCCGAAACATGATGATCAAAACAGCTTACAACCTGTTCGCCTGTTTCAGTTGTAAACCTGGCTTTGCTGCCACTGTATTGTTTAAATGGATGTAATTCCCCGATATAAATATATCCACCTGCTGAAATTACTTTAGATACTTTTTTAAAAACAGAATCGAGGTCTTCAATATGTTCAAGTACCAAACTAAAACTTACCAGCCCATATTTTTTATCTGCAAAATCCCATTCCTGTAAAATATCAGCCTGTATAAAATCTACTTTTTCGGAGTTGATCTTTTCCTTTGCTTTGGCAAGCATTTCAGCAGAGAGGTCAACTGCTGTTATTGTTTTGGCCTTTCCGATCAACCATGCTGTATTCTTACCCGTGCCGCAGCCGATCTCGAGGCAATCATTAAATTCAATATGGGCTAATGTTTGCTGCAACGCAATAGCTTCCAGGTCACGGGTTCTGTTGATATTCGTGTCGTATTGTGATGACCAGTTATCGTATGCGGATTGTGTGTTCATAAAAAATTCTTAAACTGTTTTACTGTCAACCTTAGCTCGTAGAAGGTGGGTTAGTATTTAAATTGCTATGCTTATTTGAAAAGTGTATTAAAAAACAATTTCATCTCGTTCCAGGATGCAGTATCCGCAGCAGCATTATAAGCGATGGGTATCTTGTACTTTTCTCCCATGGCTGTTGCATCAGGATTGCTGAATGCATGGGTTGCACCCGGGTAACTTTTAAATGTATAAGCTGCACCAATAGAATCCATTTGCTTTTTAAAGGCGGCAACTTCTGTAGCAGGCACAAATTTGTCATCCTCGCCATGCAGTACCAGAATCCTTGATGTTAATAGATCTTTGCTGGCAGGCGTACCTATTAAACTTCCATGAAAACTAACAATGCCTTTCAACGCTTCACCCATACGGGCAAAATTGAGTAACATGCCTCCACCAAAGCAATAGCCAATGCCGGCAATGTTTGCAGTATCTACTTCTTTATATTCTTTAAACTTAGTTAGTGCCGCATCAAAATGTTTTTTTGCCATGGAAGGGTCCTTATAAAATGGTTCTGCCAATTTGCCGGCAAGCTCCGGGTTATCAGCTGTACGATGGTTGCCAAACATATCAACTGCCATAGCGATATAACCTAATGCTGCCAATTCTCTTGCACGCCTTTTGGCATATTCATTCAGTCCCCACCACTCATGTACAACCAGCACGGCAGGACGCTTGCCTTCCACATTCTCATCATACACAACATAGCCGCCCATATTCAGGCTGTCGAGTGTGTAGTTAATATTTTCTTCTTTTATTTTTACAGTTTTGGGTTCAGCTGCTTTTTCTTCATTGTTGTTATTACAGGAGAATAAGATCAGTGCAGCAAATAGTAAAGTAAAAGACCTTACGAATTTCATAATTATTTTTTTTGTAGAGTTGATAAGATTTTGAATAAGGCCGCTGTAAAAATACATATTCAAACCAATTTATGGATCAGGGATATTTAGCCTGCTTCTTTAATTTTTTCAGCTTCAGGTCTTTTAGTTTTACCAGATAAATGTTTTCTATCCTTCGCTGGCCTGTAACTTTGGTACGGGAAAAGGAAAAATAGCCGGAGCTAAGGTCGATAGTGGGACAAAATTCTGAATCCACTGTATTAATATTGCTGCCCAGGTTAATGGGTATGCTCCAGCGATCTTTCTTTTTAAAGCTTATATACAGGTCGCTGTTGCCATAGCCGCCATCCCTGTCTGAAAAAAAGATTAGATAATCCTCTTCAGCAGAAATATAAGGATTAGATTCTGCTTTAGATGTGTTAATCACAGTATCCAGTGGTACAGCTTTAAGGTAACTGCCGTTCACAAAATAACTTACGTAAATATCATTGTTTTCTATCCTGCGGGTAAAATAGATATTGTTATTGGAAGAGATGGTAGCATAGAACTCGCTGGCCGTTGTATTGATAGAGTCACCGAGTAACGCTGCTGCAGTCCACCCGGAAGCAGTCCTATACACGGCATAAATATCAAAACTCTTTTCATCATTTTTATTAACATTGAAAAGAATGGTTTTCCCATCAGGAGATACCGCCGGGTCAATTTGTTTGTATTTGGTATCTCCAAAAAATGCAGGTACCGGCGTACTCCATTTTCCATTTTCTTTTGTAGATTGAAATAACTGTAGTGTATCCCTTCCGCCGAAGGCGTTCACAAAATATACATGCCTGCCATCGGGAGTAAATGCGGCACCAAAAACTGTATTATTGGAAATATTGCCAGGTTCGAAAATGATTACCTGACTAATAGCTGCTGAAGTCAGAAACAACATGGTTGCTAAAAGAATAAAATATCTTATCATTTTTTAAAGATAAAAATATTTTACCGCAGGAGAGGCCTGTTCATGTGTTTTTACCTCCACTCATCATTTTAAGTGATTTTGCCCTCTGAGTATTAATTAATTTGAATAATAATTTTTATGAAAAAGATTTCTATCATCCTTCTTCTTTGGTTACCGGCACAGCGAAGGTAGCAGCCGTGTGCCTATATCAAAGAAAGAAGAAGATGTTCTGCTCAATTTTGAATATGATACTACTTGCAAACAGCAATAATAATATTACAAAGTAATTGTTCCTTCAATATTTCATACAAAATCCTTATTTTATGTTTTAATTTCACTGATGCTTAAGCGACTTTTCAGCAATCCATCTATACTCTTTCTTTTGGCAGGTAATTTATATTGTATCTGGTATTACGAAAATCATCCGGGATCCTTTGCCACCATCGTCTGGATCTATTGGTTTCAGAGCATCATCATCGGGTTCTTTAATTTCCTCGACCTCCTTACAGTCAAAAATTTTGATTCGGCAGATTTTAAAATGAATGATAAGCCCGTAACCACCGGTAATAAAGGCTGTGCAGCCTGGTTCTTTCTTTTTCATTTTGGATTTTTTCACATAGGGTATGGCGTGTTCCTGCTGGTAACTTATAGTATACTTACAGTAGACAAGGTCATATGGATGCTGGGTGTAGCAACTTTCCTGATGGAATCTGTTTTCAATTTTATGCGGCAGAAACAAATAGAGCGTACCGTAAAAGTTAACCTGGGCATTATGTTTTTTATGCCATACCTGCGAATCATTCCCATGCACCTGATGATACTGCTGCCAACATTTATTGGATGGACACCATCTCTGCTCTTCCTGGTATTAAAGACAGTGGCAGATATTTTATCCTATCTTTTATACCATCATATTTACAGTACCAATAAAGACCTGCCCAATGCATAATGTTGCTATTGTTTCTTTATTTCTTTAAGCTGCTGCCATTTTTGGGCGTTCATGTTATCGTCTAAATTGGGATTATAATCATCCAGTTTGGTGCTGAAGTATTCACCATTGCTGTTCATCCAGTATTGGTTTGCACCAGCGGCTACTTTATACTGTTGGCCTGTTTCCGTATTCTGCACGTTGGTACGCTCATACACGCCATCAATAAATTTTTCCTGGTTCCTGTCGCTGGATGCATTTCTTTCTCTGTAGCCATTCATGATGGCGTCATTTATCGCATTGCTTTTATTCACGAATGCCTGCTGCTGTGCTTCAAAGTTAGCCTGGTTCTGCGCCATACGTTGATTATGTGCTGCCCAGCTTTGTCCAGCTTTCTGTGCTTCATCCCGGTTAAAGGCCATAATAGGCTCCAGGTTGTAACGGGTATTGGCCAATGCAAAAATTAATTGTTTTTTTGCTTTTTCAAAATGATCTGCCTGAGCTTCCAACCCCGAAACCCTGTAGTACCATTGTTGCATGGCATCACTGGTACTTACATTCAGGTGCAGTATCTGAAAATATGAAGTGCCATCAGCTCTTTTCCAGTCAATACTAAAGGCTGCTACATCTGAACGGCTTGGCATGGCTTTATACAATTGATCAGAGTACCATTTATCTATACCTGATATTTCCGGGATCTCGTAAAATTTTACCAGCTGCATACCCTGGTTTTGTGCCCAGGGAACAATATCTTCCTGTATCAACTGATTTATACCAGGCATGCCACGCATTTGCTGGCCACTCTGGGAATAGGCCTGCTGCAGACTTGAATTATAATTATCCATAAAACTACGTAAGGGGAAATCATTAACCTGTATACCATTAGGACCGGTGATAGAAGGGCCAGTGCTGCTATTCCCAAGGTTCCCTATTTTCCAGGTGGAGGGAAATGGCATGATGGCCGCTACAGCTCCATTATGGTCTTTAAGTTCTACCATTATTAATTTTTCCCAAAAGCCGGTTGATTCGGCTTTTTCATTTTCTGTCATTGGCTTACCATCTTCGCCAATAACGGCTTCAGTTGTTTCTGTTTTACTGTCTTTGCTTTTATTGTCGCAGCTTGCTGTAAACAAGACAACTGCTATCAATAGATATTTTAAACACATAGGCACTGTTATGGTTAAATGGTTAAAAGATAAGTGTTATTAAATTTAAGATTAAAATCCAAATCTGGTATTAACTTTCAAATAATAATATTTACAGCCCTACTTTACAGGTCAGGCAAAGATGATCATTTCGGGTAGGAAATTTTGTTTGAAAAGTTATGACTGGCATAATGCTTGTTGCAACATTTCAATTCCTGATTTTTAAAAAAAATGTATTATGAACAGAAATGGCCCTATTATTATCATAGAAGATGATGAGGATGACCAGGAGCTTTTAAATGAAGTTTTTAAAAGATTGCAATATCCAAATGAGCTGCATTTCTTTCCGGATGGATATAAAGCTTTAGAATATTTAAATGAAACAGAAGTAATTCCGTTTATTATTCTTTCTGACATGAATTTACCTAAACTGGATGGCCTGGCATTAAGAAACAAGATAAAAATGGATGCAAAACTGCAGTTAAGATGTATTCCATATTTGTTTTTTTCAACAGCGGTTAGCCAGGAGGCTGTAATTAATGCTTATAGTTTATCCGTTCAGGGATTTTTTGTAAAGCAGAATTCGATTGATGAGCTGGAAAAAACCATCAAGGTAATTATGGAGTATTGGGCAAGATGTACTGCCCCCAATAGCTTTACCGTTTAATTTATGAGCTTTATTAAGCATTTATCATTTACGCCGTTGGTTGAAAAACCATACGGCAATTTGCGGGGCAAAATTGTAGAGTTTATAGATACAAAAGCCAGGTAAATAATAATATTATCTAACTTTTATACCTTTTTTACCCGTCAAATAATATGGTAAGAGGCTTACTTTACTCTTGTATATAATGCTTCTGTAGCCTTTGCTTCCTCGCCTTCTGGGGAGATATTATATGCAGTGATCTTTATTTCATCATTATTCACTATTTCAATTTCGGTACGCCAGCCCCAATGCTGTTCCAACTCCGGCGTAACATATGCATAACTGCCAAGCACGGCCATATGATCATCGCCTCTTTTTCCTTCCGAGAACATGATGGCAGAACCATTGTGAAAACTGTCTATCCAGGCAGCTTGAAATTTTCCCAATCCCAGGTGATAGCCATAGATGGCAATGCCTTCCAGTGGCTTGCCCCCTAAACTGCCTTTATATTCATGCATAATAAATCGCCCGTCAAGTATCAGGCGCATGCTGCCCTCTACAGGAGATTCATCACCGATGCTGTTGGGTTCAAACCATGTTTTAGCTATGCCTTTCCATTGGCCAACTAATTTGGCCAGTTTGTTATGTGCACCTGTGGTTTTTGAAGTTTCAAATTTTTCGCTCATGGGTTTTCGGTATTAGTTTTATATATAAATATACAAAACTACGGGTCATAAAAAATCCCATCATTCCAATGGGATTCTAAATTTTGTTTAGCAGATATCCTTCGTGCCTCAGGATAGTAAAGACAGTTTACACATCCGTAGCTTCGCCATAAGCAACAGCCGTAGCTTCTTTCATGCCTTCGCTCATAGTAGGATGGGGATGTACTGCATTCAATATTTCATGTGCAGTGGTTTCCAGTTTACGGGCCACAACTGCTTCAGCTATCATTTCAGTTACATTCATGCCGATCATGTGGCAGCCTAAAAACTCGCCATACTTGGCATCGTAAATTACTTTTACAAAACCTTCGGTAGCGCCTGCGGCACTTGCTTTTCCACTTGCCATAAATGGAAACTTACCAACCTTTATTTCGTAACCGGCATCCTTGGCCGCTTTTTCGGTATAGCCAACACTTGCAATTTCGGGACTGCAATACGTACAGCCGGGGATATTGTTATAATCCATGGCTTCGGGTTTGTGCCCACAGATATGTTCTGCTGCATTAATGCCTTCTTTAGCGGCAACATGCGCAAGTGCCTGTCCCGGGGTACAATCACCAATGGCGTAAATGCCGGGCACATTGGTCTGCCCGTTTGCATCAACAGTTATTTTCCCTTTGTCAGTTTTAATGCCCAATGCTTCAAGGCCCATGTTCTCGATATTAGCAACAACACCCACTGCACTTAGTAAAATATCTGCTTCCAGCACTTCGTCGCCGCTTTGTGTTTTAACTGTTGCTTTTATGCCTTCGCCGCTTATATCAACCTTAATTACTTCAGCATTGGTCATGATGGTCATGCCTTGCTTTTTAAACTGCTTTTCCAGTTCTTTGCTGATGTCTTCATCTTCAACCGGTACAAGCCTTGGCATAAATTCTACCATAGTAACTTTTGTACCTATGCTATTATAAAAATAAGCAAACTCGCTGCCTATAGCGCCGCTGCCGCAAATGATCATGCTCTTAGGTTGGTTAGGTAAAACCATCGCTTCACGGTATCCAACTATTTTTTTACCGTCGATAGGCATGCTGGGTAACTCACGTGCCCTGCCGCCTGTTGCCAATATAATATTTTTTGCTTCAAGCACCTGTTTGGTTCCATCGGCTGCAGTAACTTCTAATTTATTGGCAGCAATCAGTTTGCCGGTACCCATCACCACGTCTATCTTATTTTTCTTCATTAAAAACTGTATGCCCTTGCTCATTTTATCTGCTACGCCACGGCTACGGGTAATGATGCCGCCAAAATTGGTGCTTGGATTCTCTACATTGATACCATAGCTTGTAGCATGCTTTGCATATTCAAATACCTGGGCGCTTTTTAATAATGCTTTGGTAGGAATACATCCCCAGTTCAAACAAATACCGCCCAAACTTTCCCGTTCAACAATTGCACATTTTTTACCAAGCTGGCTTGCTCTTATGGCTGCAGGATAACCTCCGGGCCCGCTTCCAAGTACTATTACGTCGTATGCCATGTTTTTTTGAAATTAAAAATTAAAAATTCAAAATTAAGAATGAACACATTGGGCTGTTCTTTGAAGTTGCAAATTTAGTTTGAAAGGCGGTATCAGCCAAAAGCTAATTTAATGTCAGGCTGAGCTGGTCGAAGCTGCTATTTACGTTTTTACCCCGCCTTCGATAAGCTCCCCGAAATAATCGGGACAGGCAGGCTGACAACTTTTTTAAAAAAATTGACATATCGCTTTTAATAGGTGTTTTAACGTTTTGCCGCCGCAGGCTATTTAATTTCTGTGTATTTTTAGGGATGATTAAAAGAATATTATTACTGTTTACGCTTACAGCATTTTGTATTGTTGCTAATAGCCAGACCATTGCTAAATGGAAGATAGAAGAAGTAGTCAATTCCTTTTCTGCAAAGAACGATACGGTGTATATTGTAAGTTTCTGGGCAACCTTCTGCAAGCCCTGTAATGAAGAGATACCAGATTTTATACGTATAGTTGATAAATACAAAAACCAGAAAATAAAATTACTATTGGTGAGTTTAGACCTCCCATCTTATGTAGCTGTTAAACTGCCAGCCTTTATTAAAAAAAATAATTACAAAACCAACCATGTGTGGCTTAACGAGACGGATGCCGATCGTTTTTGCCCGATGATAGATACCAAATGGAGCGGTGCCATACCTGCAACTATTATTGTAAATAACAATACTGGCTATAAAAAATTTACAGAAGATCAGATGAGTGCTGATGATTTTGAAAAGACCATCAAAGAAGCGATGGGAGGAAATGCTTTTAGAAAATATGCTGCGCCGATGAATGATGCGGAGGTGATAGATAATGAGATATTGCCGTTGGATGCTATGCCAAAAGACTATGTGACCTTTAGATCGAATGACAGTTCAGTTTATTCTATAGCAGGTGGTAAAGTAAGTATGATCGCTAAAATAGACCACATGAAAGTAGTGATCATTGAAAAGGATAAACTTTTTTATACGTATTCAAATCTGGGTTCAACATCTTTAAAGAAAGGGGAAGAGGTAAAAGTGAATCAATTGATAGGTTATGCAGCATTCGATCTGGATGGTATTAAGCCTACGTTGGAATTATATATTTCTGATGTTGATAAAAATAAGTTGATCAGCAAAGCAAATTTTACATCACGTAAAGATCTAAAACTCACAGATCATTCCATTGAACTTAATTTACAGGAACCACAATAAAAAAAAGCCCAACTCTTTAAAGTCGGGCAAATAATTTTTTTATAAATTACGAGTAATCTAAACTTTACTCTGCTTATTTCTATTTATTTCTCTTAATCGTACAACCCACACTACGGCTTTCTTTAATACTGATATCTTTACCCGCAACCAATTCATTGATTGCTTCCTGCAGGTGAATACGCTTGATAGCTGTAACATCAGATGGGCTGTCGTCGATTGCACCATGGTACACCAGCTTTAAATTCTTATCAAACAAAAAGGTTTCGGGTGTGCGGTTGGCGCCAAAGGCATCAGCAACTTCGTGGTTCTTATCCACTACATAATTCCATTTGTATTTTTGATCCTTAGCATAATCTTTCATGGCATCAAAGCTGTCATCATCTCCACGTAATGCTTCATTGCTGTTGAGGATAATTACGCCGATATTATTTTTAGCGGCATAATTACTGATGGCAATAGTGCGTTCCTGATTTTTTACTACGTAAGGGCAGGTATTGCAGCTGAACATTACCAATACACCATTCTCTTTTTTTGCATCTTTCATGGCGATTTCCTTACCGGAGATATCTTTCATTTTCAGGTCAGACTTGGGCATGCTGCTACCGATCTGCAGTGGTTCGCCGATGGTAAAAGCAAGTGTGGCAGTTGCGGCTATAGCAAATATGCCAAATAATATTTTTTTCATGGTCATAATTTTTCTTAAAGGTATATAAACGGGTAGAGTAATAAAAACCACTCATGTAGTTTTTTGTGCGGCCTCCAGTTTTTCTTTTGCATCACGCCTGTCGGCAATAGATTTCAAAGACTTAATGCTCACATTCAATTCGAACCCGATCAATAATACCAATGAATTAATGTATATGAGCACCATTAGCACAATGATGGTACCTATAGAGCCATACAGGACATTATACTTACCAAAAGAATTAACAAATGTAGAAAAACCAATTGATGCTATGATACTGAGGGTAGTTGCCAGGATGGCGCCCGGTGAAAGGAGTTTCCAGCGTTTTTCAACTGCAGGGGCATATTTGTAAATAGATGCGATTGAATAAAATATCAGTGCTACAATAAATAACCAGCGGAGGTACGCAATGATGGTTAACCAGAAAGGGCTTTTCAATCCTAAAAATATTAATACTGCACCCTGCGTGATGAGCAATACGAGGCAGCCTAATAGCAACCCAAAAAGCAGTGTAGTCAACCGGATAGCAACCCAACGGCTGTGCAGCCCTTTTCGTTTTGCAAAGCCCATATATTTTTTGTTGAACGAACGCATGATCCCCATCATGGCATTGCTTGCAAAATATAGTGCTGTTAACAGGCCGAAGGATAATAAGCCCACTACCGGCGTATCAAAAAAGGTATCCTCAACAAACTTTGTGAGGGTCTTATCAAAACCCTGTGCAGGTACAATATCCTTTATGATAAGGGTTAGCTGATTAAGGATATCCTGTTTTTTTATAAAAGGCAAATGGGGAATTAATGTAAATAAAAATAAAAAGGCCGGCGGTATGGCCATAATGAGGTTATAGGCAATGGCCGAAGCCCGTTCACTTAACCCAACAGTTTTTACCTGCATGTAAAAAAAATGCACTACATCATAAAGGGGAACGCCTTCAAAACCGGGCAGGTGCCAATGTTTACTTTTATTGAGAATAAAAGAAACCGGGCCACTGTTTATTATTTTACGTTCAAGTTTTATCATTTAAACCGTACTGGTTTTTATAGATCATTTTATGTTCACACTATCCAGGAAGTGCTGGTAGTTCTTTGCATTAATTAAATGTTCAGCATATGTATCAGAAAAATTCGATAGCCCTGACCAATCAGGCTTTGCTACAAAGAATATATAATTCGTTTGCGGAGCATTTAATACAGCATCAATAGTGTTGGGAGATGCGGTACAGATGGGGCCAGGTGGTAAACCCGCAACATAATAAGTATTATAAGGTGAGCCTGCACTTGATTCTTTATGTCCATTCCTGATCCTTTTCAATGCAAAATTTTTAAGGGCAAATTTAATAGTAGGGTCTGCTTCAAGCCTCATTCCTTTTGCTATCCTGTTTAGATATACACTGGCAATTTTACCTTTATCTGCTGATTTATTGGTTTCTTCTTCTACAATACTGGCCAGAGTATACACCTGCGTGGGTGTAAGGTTTAAAGCTGTTGCTTTTGCCAGTCTTTCAGAGGTCCAGAATTTTACTTTCTCTGCATAAAGCTTATCCATAATTTTTTGTGGAGATGTGTTCCAGTAAATACTGTAGCTGTTTGGTATTACTGCTGTGAGTACTGTATTTTCAGTAATATCATATTTGCGTAAATTTTCCGGATCATTTAAAACCTGCATTACGCTTACAGAGTCGCATTCAAAATTGGCAGCGATCTTCTGTGCAAGATCTTCTTTCAATCTTATTTTATTTATGACAAGATTCACCGGCTCCTGGTTACCAGATCGGAGCATACGCAATAATCCTAAAACACTGGTACCGCTTTTAATTTGATAGCGACCTGCTTTAACCCGCTGCGGGTATTTTAATTGTTTTGCCAGCACGTCAAAGAAAAAAGTATTGCCGATAAGCTTTTTATGGGTCAACGACTGTTTTACATCACTATACTCCGCACCAGTCTTTACATAAAAATATTTGCCTTCCGGAACGGAAACGGTAGGGCCAAATACTTGCCAGGCACCATAAGTTACAATGGCTAACAAGATAATGGATATCCAAAAAATCGATTTTTTTTTCATAGCAAACAAAGTAAAACAAAAAACCCCGTCGGGTAACGACGGGGTTCAAAATTATTTTATAAGAATTATTTATTGGTATCAGGTACTACAGGAACTGTTTGCGTATTTGCAGGTGTACTACTCGCTGGCATTTTGGTATTAACATTTTCCATTAACTCTTTGTTGGGAGCAGTGCCTTCGCCATCTTTTGGTATAAAAGCAGGAGAAAGTATGCAAAGGATACCAACGATAGCTGCAAACAGCCAAGTACCTTTTTCCAATACATCAGTAGTTTGTTTAACACCCATTATCTGGTTGCCAAAACCTCCAAAACTACTTGAGAGGCCGCCGCCTTTAGGGTTTTGTATCAATACTATCATACCTAATACCACTGAAGCAATAATCACTAAAATTCCAAATAAAACTAACATATTAAATTCCTTTTAAGTTTTCTATTTTGGCTGCAAAGTAAGCACTTTTGGCAGGATTGAGCAAACTTAATTTTTCATATACTTCCCCTGCCTTATCCATCTTGCCCTGCTTGGCAAACACTTCAGCCATAGATTCAGTCAATACTTCCGCTTGTGCATTGCTGTTCTCGGCCAGGGTTTGTATATTATCATCCGTTTTTACGTTAAGATCGGCGCTGTTTTCCACGTGCACTTTTTTCATTGTTTTAAGCCACTCCGTAAAACTTTTAAGCTGTTTGCCGAGTTTATCTGCTGTTTGTGTTTCTTCAGATAATTTAATACCCTGTGATGCAAAATAGTCAACCATGTGCATAGGCTCAAAAAGCATCGCCTCATTCGAAAGTGTTCTTTCCGGTGGCATCTTCAATTCTATTTTCATCGGTTCTATCTCTTCTTCCATCTGCACTACTTCATCTGTATCATCAGGAGCTTCGTTTATTATCTCCATTGCAGGTTCAGCCTTTTTGATCTCTTCAATTACAGCTATTTCTTCTACCTCTGTTTGTGCCGATGTTTGCTGCAGTTGAAAATGCAGCCAGTGGGAGTTATTGAAAAGTATATTGGTTTTTACAGCCTGTTTGTCAAATGCTTCAGTACCGGTTGAAGTTTGCTGCAGCAGGTAAAACTGTGCCGGCGAAAAATAAGGATGAGCTTTTGTAATCTTTTCCAGGAACTCCACATTACCTGTGTCGGAAAAATTTCTGTCAAACAGTGTTTCAAAAATTGCGGTGTTATTCTGCATTGTACAAATCTATATCAGCCTTACCAGTTAGAAAAAATCTTATTAAAAATAGCATCAGTTAAATTCTTAGAAATCTCATCTCCTTTCTGTTGCTCCACCTGTGTAAGACTAAGGTTGGCATCAAAATCCACACTATAGGTAACATCAGCCTCAAAATTCTTTGTTTCATCTAAAGTATTTTTAAATATAAGATGAAAGGTTGCTGTTAAACGGTTCAGGCTTGTATTGGTACCGCTGATACCTGTTGTACTGGTGTAGTATGCCGAAACAAAACCATTGATATCGTAATGTGCATCATCATCGTTGGTCTGGCGAAGCCTCGTAGTGCTGATGATCTTCTGTTTTAATTTTTCTGTTACCTGTGGACTTAATTGAGGGTTCTTATATTCAGCCTTATTCTCAAAATAATTTACCCTGAAGGTTTTTACTTCGATTGGTAAACCGCCAATATCTTTAAAACCGTATTTGCAGGTAGCGAAGTTGCATGTAGCAATTAAGAGTAAGGCAATTATAATACGACCACCGACAACTGACCACTGACCACAGTTAAGCAGGTCCCGTCGTCTGTCGTCCGTGGTCCGTCGTCCATCTTCCATTTTATTCTTCAATATCATACTCCTTTAGTTTACGGTATAATGTACGTTCACTTATACCCAAGTCGAGCGAAGCATCTTTACGTTTGCCTTTATGTTTCTTAAGTGCTTTTATAATGAGTTCTTTTTCTTTATCCACAATACTTAATGATTCTTCTACGTCTTCATGATGATCGATAGACTCGCCATTGTTATGCGGTAAAAATACGGGTTTGGAGGAAGTCATGGCTGTATTGTTGCCGTTCAATTCCGCAAACGATTGTTCATTATAAACAGGGGCATGCTGTGCAATATTTGGATTTTGTAAAAGATCAAAAAACATTTTCTTCAGTTCGTTCACATCTTTTTTCATGTCGAAAAAAAGCTTGTACAATATTTCTCTTTCATTTGCAAACTCGCTTTGACTTACTGAGCCTGGGCCAGCTGCCAATACAGGCAACCTTGAATAATTATGTTCCGGTAAAAAACTCTTCATGGTAGCAGCATTGATAAACTTGTCCTGCGTAAGCACCGATATCTGTTCTGCAATATTCTTCAATTCCCTAACATTACCGGGCCACGGGTAATTAATTAACACTTCTTTTGCCCCTTCATCCAGTTGCACCGGTGTGCCTTTATACCTGTCAGAAAAATCAGTAACAAATTTCCGGAACAGTAAATAAATATCTTCTTTCCTGTCTTTTAAAGAAGGCACCCTGATGGGTACAGTATTTAACCGGTAATAAAGATCTTCCCTGAACCTGTTGGTTCGGGTATGTTCTATCAACTCTTTATTAGTAGCTGCAATAACACGTACATCTGTCTTTTGTACCTTACTACTGCCCACACGAATATATTCACCGGCTTCAAGCACACGTAGCAAACGGGCCTGCGTTCCAAGTGGTAATTCACCAATTTCATCTAAGAAGATAGTACCGCCATTAACGGTTTCAAAATAACCTTTACGACTGTCAACCGCACCGGTAAAAGAGCCTTTCTCATGCCCGAACAATTCTGAATCAATAGTGCCTTCAGGAATTGCGCCACAGTTTACTGCAATGAAAGGATTGTGCTTGCGGGCGCTCAGGGAATGTATGATCTGTGAGAACACTTCCTTGCCCACACCACTCTCACCATTAATGAGCACACTCAGGTCGGTGTTGGCAACCTGCACCGCAATATTCAAGGCATGGTTCAGGCCCGGCGAATTACCGATGATGCCGAAGCGATTTTTTATTGATTGTAATTCCATATTTTACCACAAAAACACGAAGGCACAAGATGCACTAAGTGTGTATTAATTATTTAAAATGACCGTGCCCAATAATGTGCCCGCTGTACATGTATCTATTTTAACAAAGACGTATTCTCCCACTTTCAAATTTCCTTTTTCAAACACCACTACTTTATTCTGATCAGTTCTGCCGTACAAATCCTGTTCGCTTTTTTTTGATGTGCCCTCAATAAGTACTTTACGAGTTTTACCAACTTCTTTTTGCATGGCCAACAAAGAATGTCCACGATACAGATCCACCATCTCCTGCAGCCTTCTTTTTTTAACATCAAGCGGAACATCATCGTCAAATCTCCTGGCAGCCAATGTTCCCGGCCTTTCGCTATAAAAGTACATATAGGCAAGGTCATATTTACAATATTCCATCAGGTTTAAAGAGTCCTGGTGATCTTCTTCAGTTTCGGTGCAAAACCCGGTTATCATATCGGTTGATATACCACAATCTGGAATGAGTTCCCGGATGCGGTTTACCTTGGTCATATACCATTCACGGCTGTAGGTTCTGTTCATCATTTGCAAAACACGGGTGCTGCCGCTTTGTACAGGCAAGTGAATATAGTTACAGATGTTTTCATACTTAGCAATAGTGTGCAACACATCATCCGTAATATCTTTTGGATGCGAAGTTGAAAACCGAACACGTAGCAAGGGTGAGATCAATGCAACTTTTTCCATCAGTAAAGCAAAAGTTACCCTTTCATCTTTTGGTTCATCAACCCAGTAATAGCTATCAACATTCTGGCCCAGCAAGGTCACTTCCCTGTATCCTTCTTCAAATAACGTTTTGCATTCGTTGATGATGGATGCGGCATCACGGCTTCTTTCTCTTCCCCTGGTAAATGGCACCACACAAAAAGAACACATATTATTACAACCCCGCATGATACTTACAAATGCAGTAACACCATTACTGTTCAAACGTATGGGAGCTATATCAGCGTAGGTCTCATCACGGCTTAATAAAACGTTCACTGCTTTTTGCCCGGTTTCTGCTTCCTCGATCAGCCCTGGTAAACTCCGGTATGCATCCGGGCCTACCACCATATCAACAAGTTTTTCTTCCTCAATGAATTTGGCTTTTAACCTTTCGGCCATACATCCTAAAACTCCAACCAGCATGCCCGGCCTTTCTTTTTTTAAACTTCTGAATTCAGCTAATCGCTTCCTTACTGTTGTTTCAGCTTTTTCACGGATGGAACAGGTATTGATGAAGATTATATCTGCCTCCGTGTAATTGGTTGTTGCAGTAAAGCCATTTTCCTGTAAAATAGAAGCTACTACTTCACTGTCGGCAAAATTCATGGCGCAGCCATAGCTTTCGATATAAAAATGCTTTTTAAATGTATTGGCATCACTTACAAAGCTGGTAAATGCCTCGCCCTGCCTAGTTTCATCATGCGCTTTATTTGTTACCAGATCCAACATGCATCGCCAATTTTTTGAGAGCAGCAAAGATAGTTAAAAGCATGGAGAAATGTGACAGGATGTCAGAAGCTTTTAACATCATATAAAGTGGGTTCAGAATTTTATTCGGTTCAATCTGTTTTTAAAAGATTACATTCACCGGCTGGCATTTTTCAAACAGGAACGCTTAAGGAAGAAAATTTGAAAAATTTAAATGCAGTACCCAAACTCATGAGTAATAATTTATATATCGTTCGCCACGGCAAAATGCTGATACAGGAAAAAAACAAAGCAGATTACCTGCACCTTTCAAAAGAAGGGATCGAGTTCGGACTTTTCCTGGATAAGTATTTTAAGGATATTTATTTTGACCATATCCTTTACCAATCCATTGATGTAAAAACTTCAGATCCCTATAATCGTTGTCGCCAAACCATTAGAGGAACAAAAGGAATTAAAACCGAATTTGATAAAACACAACTGAGTAAAATATTTGATGATATCAATAAGATTGAAGGTGGCAGGCAAAATGTGTTATTATGTTTTAGAACAGAAGCCTATAATGTTATCAGCAATATCATCGGCACAGATTCAGAAGAACATTTCAATAAAGATTATAATCGTATTTTTCATTTTAATTTTGTAGGCAACAATTATCATTTTGTTGGCAAGATTAATACAGAAGAAAATAACCACGTTACTGTATAAAAAAATCCCCCGATAAAATCGGGGGATTTTTT
>JAYUYX010000003.1:0-19020 GCA_043752205.1 Chitinophagaceae bacterium | reverse complement strand
GAAAGCTCCGTTCCTAAATGGTTTGATGCGGTGTTGTTGTTCTCATCTTCAATTGCAGGACTAATGATGGCTTTTATTTCTTTATACCGGGTTGAATTGTTTTTAAAAAGCAGGATCCATAATAAACTGCTTTCAGTATCTATTATATTTATCCTGTTCCTGGGCTCTTTTGGTGTTTACTTAGGCAGATTTTTGAGATGGAACAGCTGGGATATATTAAGTAATCCCTTCGAGCTTTTATTATCAATTGGCAAACGTTTCATTGCACCATTAGATCATTTGCAAACATGGAGCGTAACAATAACTTTTACAGTTTTTTTTTCACTTCTGTATATTGCTCTAAAAAAATTGCCTGGCTATTTAAGCCAGGCAAATCCCTAAAAAATATTTTCAATAAAATTAAAAGTCCAGTCCTAATGCTATGTACATAATTGGCTTGCCCTTAAAGAAGCCGCTCATGGGCCAGCCGGCATCAAATTTTACAAAATAACCAAGTAAAGTACTACGGGCACCAAATCCATAACCGCCAGCAAAAGGCCCTACGCCACCTGCTTTTACTTTAACCTGAACTGGGTCCTGTCCATAAACAACTTGAGGGCGTTTTATTTTGCTATAAGCACCGTTCCATGCTGTTCCAAGATCTATGAACTGAATGATCTGGAAATTATTAAGGAATGAATTGTTTATAGTGCGATCAAAGAAGGTTGAAACAATAGGCAACCTGAATTCACTGTTGATAACAACAGCATTATTTCCGTTGGCTACATTTTGTATATATCCCCGCATGTTAACTGCCAGGCTTTGAAAAGCATAATCCTGATCAGCCGCAGGCCGGTTGCTGCTGTTAAAATATCTTTCTTTTACCAAAACACCATTGTTATCATATCTTTCATTTGGTCCAAACATCAGCCAACCATCTACACCACCCAAATAATAGATCATCTTTTGGTTACCCCAGCTGAAATCACCGGCTGCCCTTCCCGCCCAGATAAAGTTGCGGAAGATAGGATAATAATAACGGGCATCAAATCCTAAATTAAAAGTAGTAGGGCCATCAGCAAACTGTACTTTATTTACCTGCCTGTTATAGTCAAAATATATCTTGTAACGTAAACCATTCCAGATATTCATGGCTGGGTTTAAGCTGTTATCGTAAACGTACTCCAGTTTTGTTGTGGAGTATATGGTCTTTTCATCTGGCTGAACGAGAGAACTTGGATCCAGGGATGCATACACAAATTTATCGGACCTGATACCTGTTGATAAGCGGATGCTTTTTGTTACATCAAAAGGATACGAAATATTTACCTGGTATAAATTGGTATACATTCTACCTAAAAAATTCCCATTCTGGTCACCGGCCTGTTGCACATTACGATAGTAGGTTGTACCCCAGTCGAGCCTGCGCTTATAATTCATATAGCTGATGAACCATTCGTTATCTTTTAAATTGGTGCCTACTTTAAATCCACCGGTTACTTTTACATCTTCCAATAATTCAGATGTTCCTAAACGGATAAGTCCATTTAAAACCGAGCCGGAGTTAAGCATGATTGGGCCAGCGCCCCCGGTATATGCCTGGTACCGGTTAATTAAAACGCCTGTACTAAAACCGGCAGAACCATAATCAACAGAGAACTTAGGTGGCTTATACCTGAATTTTTTTATTGTTCTTAATACTTCATTTTTTGGAACCGCAACCGCTAAATCTGTTACTACCGCCCCCGTACTATCCTTTTTCTCCTTAGCAAATTCTGTCTGGAAAAAATCATCATCTTTTTTTACAGCATTCGCTTCTGTAATGGCTTTTCTTACCGCAACAGTATCTTTATATTCGCCCATTAATTTTTTCATGTACTCGGTAGGCTGAGCTGTAATATTTCTGCGGCGCAAAGTATTCTCATCAATCTTTAATTTATACAAAACCTTCTCATCGCTCTGGCGGGTAACTTCACTCACCTGGTTATTATCCCCGGCAATTCGGGTTTCGCCCAGCGTACTTTGATAATTGGTTAAAGGAAAACTATAAGCCGAATCATTAGAGATAGAAACAACAGCAACTGAATCAACATCAGTTTTCTTAAATACTCTTAGCGTACTGTCTACTTCTTTGGCAGAAGGGTTACGTAAGATCTGATCACCAATTAAAACGAGTGTATCAAGCCCAGCTTTTTGTGTTGTAAAGAAACCGGCGTAACGGTTGCCTACACCATTCTCATCACTCACAAACGTAAAATGGTTTTCGTTGTATTGCATTGGAAATCTTGCATTGCCATATTTTAATGCTGATAACTGGGTGATCTGGTTCAACTCGGGCTTATCACCAAAATTGGTGATTAAAAAAATATTGTATTTACTATCGCTCGGTAAAACAGTGTCCCCCGTTTTAGCAAGAGGAGTAGGGCGGTTGCTTGAAAAAATAATTCCTGTTTTATTCGGGAATGCTACAAAAGAGGCATCCAGGTCATCATATACATCATTGGTGATCTGTTTTATTTTTTCATTCTGTAACTCAAGGGTATAAATATCAGTATGGCCATTCTTTACTGCCGTTAATAAAAGCGTATTGCTGTTCAGCATATATTTCATATCCTGCACCTGGTCAAATGCTGCGGTAAGATCGATCTTGTATTGCTTAAAACGGGTGATGATATCATACACAAAGAGGTTCAGCTTTCCCTCCTTGGTATACAGCACAGATATCCTCGTTCCCTTTGGATCCCAGGCCATCATGGGATAGTTAGGATTCATTTCATTTTTATAGGTGCGTACTCCGTATTTCAATAAAGTTTTGTTCTCAAACTCATCATTGTAAATAACACGTACAATACCTTTTTTAAATTGGGTAACCACATAGGAATTGTTACGCTTGGTTGGGTTTACATTAAACCGGAAATAATCCAGGCGCTTGTTTATGTCAAAACCTTCAACATAATTTCCTTTTGGATAAGGTTTCCTTTTAGCAATGTCTTTGTAATATTTATCGTCCTGGTATTCCATAAACTCAACCAGCACATCTTTAAATTTCTTTTTACAAACCTGTAAACAGGCCTTGTTTAAATTTTTATAAACCGTGGCTAAATACAATAGGTAAGTAACATTTTCTTTTTTATATTTTTCTTCAATAAAATACCAGAATGCATGGCCTGCGATCTGTGGTTTTTGAAAAGCAAACTTGGTGAACTTATTGTAATTACTGCTTAATATTTCGCTTTTCAGTTCATCATCCAGTTCGGTACTCCAGTTTTGAGCCAGGTAATTTACGTAGCCATCTGTTAGCCATTTAGGCAGATCTAACAGCGCCTGGTTACCGGCGATCTCACCAATATCATCACCAAACAAACGGTTCTCCGTTAATACCTGTGCAATGCCTTTGCGAACCTGAAGTCGTAGTTTCTGGTGATCCGCTTCAAAATAAACCACCATTTTATTATTTACCAGTTTGGTGCCGCCATTGTTCTGCCAGTCAATACCCAAACCAATATTGCTTTGCTGCATATCAGCATATTCATTGTATAAAATAATGTTGGCTCTTCTTTGTAAACTGTATTCTGCAGCTCCTTCCATTTGCGGCAATTCTTTTTCGGCACTCTGTGCTATAAATTTAGCAAGCTCTTCTCCGTTTTGATAATAATAAACATTAAAGTTTTTGGTTTGATAATAAAACCATTTGAATTTTTTGAACTGAACCCTGTTCTTTCCAAATTCAACAGCATTAACCTGTGCAGAGGCAAAATATGAAGTAATTAAAATGAAGAAGGAAATTAGAGATATTCTGCTGAACTTTGTCATACTTAAAGTTGATATTTAGCTTTAAAATTACTTCATTCGGGTTAATCGTAAAAAAACAATTTCACAGCTACAATGTTAAAAATAAAATCCTTTGTTTTCAGTCCTATACAGGAAAATACGTATTTACTCTATAATGAGTTTAATGATTGTCTGATCATTGACCCCGGTTGTTATTTTCCTGAAGAGCAAGATGAACTAAAGGCCTTTATTACACAGAGCGGGTTGAAGCCAAAGATGCTGCTTAACTCACATTGCCACCTGGATCATGTATTTGGTAACAAATTCATTGCCGAAAATTTTGAACTTACGCTTCAGCTGCACGAAAAAGAGAAAAAATTGCTGGATTACGCTCCTACATCGGGCCTAATGTATAATTTGCCTTTTGATAATTATGTTGGTGATTACATTTATCTAAAACAAGGTGATGTGGTGAAATTGGGGAATGATGAGTTACAGGTCATTGAAGCTCCCGGCCATTCCCCAGGCCATATTTGCTTTTATTGCGCCAAACAAAATTTTATAATTAGTGGCGATGTTTTGTTTAACCGCAGCATAGGAAGAACAGACCTGCCAGGCGGAAATCATGAAACCCTGTTAAAAAACATAAGAGAAAAACTCTTTGTATTGCCTGATGAAACTAAGGTTTACAGCGGGCATGGTCCTGAAACCAATATTGGAGATGAAAAAAAATATAATCCTTTTTTAAACTGATTGGCATAACTCTATCAAAACCCCATTTGTGCCTTTAGGATGTAAAAAGCAAACCAGCTTATTATCTGCCCCGGGCTTTGGCTCTTCATTCAGTAATGAAAAGCCTTCGTTTTGAAGCCTTTTCATTTCGGCTTTAATATCAGATACTTCAAAGGCAATATGATGCAGTCCTTCACCTTTCCGATCAATGAACTTTGCGATGACTCCATGGGGGTCAGTGCTTTCTACAAGTTCGATTTTTGTTTCACCTGGTTTAAAAAAAGCAGTGTTTACCATTTCGCTTTTTACAAATTCTGTCTTGTAGCAATTAGAATTTAATAATTTTTCAAATAACAAAATAGCACTTTCCATGTCTTTAACTGCAATTCCAATATGCTCTACTTTCAACATAACTAACCGGTTTTTTTGTAAAAGTAGGATTTTGCAGTTTAGTTGAAAACAAGTTTTTGGGTAAATCGATATGGCGCTAAGTTTATGTTTATGCCTTCAATAATAATTTCAACATCTTTTTCTAACTCAGGTGCCGGTAAGCCTATTAAAATACGCTGGCCACTTTCAACATTCCACTCAGGTTTCCAGAATAGAGATTTATTATCCAAGATGTTGTTTGAAACTGGATTAAGCTTTTCTACATGGTAGCCAACAACAGTTGCTTTTGGCAAACCTCTGGATTTTTCTTCAGATGCAACAAAATCCTGTCTGGTGTAAATTAAAAGATCACCGCCATCACAGGCTTTAATATCGTCTATCGCCTTATTTCCAATCATCTTCGGCTTAAAACTCAAGCTATAATATTTTACCTGGGCAACGTCTCTAATTAAGAGATTGTTTAAAAAATTTAAACCATCGCCACCATGGAGTTCCATGTCATTTAAGTAAACGCCAACGGTGCATCCAAAAGTGCCAGAAATTATCGGGGTTCCTTGTGAAGTAATTCTAATACGAATGCCAGGAATACTAGTTTGCAGATAAGACCATATAGACCTGTTATCAATGGCTTCCGGGTTTTTAATAAAATCGATTTCATTTCTTGAACCGTTTGACCTTTTCATCTGGCCTGAAATGTATTTATCTGCAAATTTTTCAGAATTTGTTTTTTCCTTATTGGCAGTGACAACTACCGTCTTTAAAATTTTTTCGTCAGCTTCTATGTTATTTATGCTGCTATCGGCAATTATATCATTATCGTTACAAATAAAATTTAATGGTGGTTTTTTTTTATTCGCATAATCTACTGTAGGACTAACTTTCAGGTCCAGGACCACATCATTTTTTTTCTCAGATTTGTCAGAAAGTTGATAATAGACCGTTACCGAATCAAAAAATATCAGGTTATTGATCTGTAATTTTCCCATAGTGTCTGTTTTGCCCGCCAGGTATTGTTTTTTTAAATTTTTTTGTAAGATCACCAGGGTTACATTCTTATTTTTAAGCGGTTTTTTATCGCTGCCCATTAATGTACCACTTAACGAAAGGAACCTGTTGGTATTTTCATTCAGTGCATTAAAGCCGGTAGGTAGCTCTATAGTTGCAATCAGTTGGTCATTTATTGAAATTTCATCTGTGATCTGTAAGAATTTTAGATCATTTTTATTGTTATAATTTGTATCAACAGGTTTAATATTTATATAGCTTTTGCCACTTATCATATCCGGCAAAATAACTTTTGTTTCTCTTTTATTTACGGTATCAATAATTGTTATAAAATTGTTTACAGCCGGTAAGACAGAGTTATACATAACTCTCTGGGCGTAAATTTTGTTGAATCTATCTAGCAGCCTGAACGTAATAAGTCCGGCTGGCAAACTTTCCTTTTTAAGTTCTTCTTTTATCGCACTTAATCCCTTTTCAAAAGTGATAGCAGCATCATAAACGGTTTCCCTGTTATGTATGGCTTCTATGCGGTAATCTGGTATTTGGCCCTCAGTTGAACTATAGGAAATGAGGGTATAAATTATGCTGCTTTGGGTTGTTGCAATGTTCAATGTAAGGCCTGATGATACAGCAATTGGAATGGGACTGATATTTTCTTCATTGTTTTTATCCTTTACTTCAATAAAATACCTGACTTTATCTTCGGGGTTTAATATTATTTTGGCAAGCCCATGTTTATTTGTTTCAAAAACAGCGTAAATGCGTGTTTTGCCATCTGTAATTTTCCCTTTTGCAATTACCGGATCTTCATTTTCATCCACACAACTAATCAGTATATTATTGGGTGATTCAGCAACAAAAGTCCCTCCCTCAAAAAAATGAGTGATCTTAATTTTATTTCCTGATTTTTTTTTAGCCTCCTTAGCGTTTATAAATACTTTTTTTATGGAACTGCACTCCATACTATCTGCATTGTTTACATAACAATACAATATATAAAATTCAGCTTTACCCGTTTCCGGAAGCGCAATATTACCTGAGGATATATTAAAATTGAAAGGCAACATTTGCCTGGTTAGTTTATTGCCGTAGCAGTCCAAAAGCTCTACAAACAGGGTATTATTAATATTTGCTGAAGGATTCAGCAAGAACACCTGGAACTGAATCGTTTCAGAGACGGCATAATTTTCTTTGTCAGTAGCAATGTGAAGCTTTGCATTTCCTGCAAAAGCATTTAATTTCAAGATAGAAAATAAAAAAAGCAAAAAAAGCCGCAGGTTTTGTTTGTTTAACTTTTTCATGTTTGTTGTTTTTTGGGTAAAAACAGGTTGTTTTTGTGTAATCTAACTCAGGGTGTAGTAAGTATGATGCTAAAAAATATTTAATTGCACAACAGATCAAAACCCATCTTACGAATTCGGTAAATTAAGTTAAAAGCTAATTTACTTAATTTAAAATAGACCATTTTACAGTAAATTTGCAGTATTAAGATAGACTAAACAGATTGATTTTATGTTGAAATTGCCGATTTATTTAGATAACAATGCCACTACTCCAATGGACCCCAGGGTGCTTGAAGCTATGACCCCATATTTTCTGGAGCATTATGGTAATGCCGCAAGCCGTAACCATCCGTTTGGATGGGAAGCTGAAGAAGCGGTAGATTATGCCCGTGAGCAGGTAGCCAAATTGATAGGTGCCGATCCTAAAGAGATCATTTTTACATCAGGTGCAACGGAAGGTGATAATCTGGGCATAAAAGGAATTTACGAAATGTATGCCAGCAAAGGCAATCATATCATTACCGCAACTACTGAGCATAAAGCTGTTTTAGATACCTGTAAGCATATTGAAAAATCGGGTGGAGAAGTAACCTACCTGCAGGTGCAGCCTGATGGTTTAATTGATTTAAAAGAACTGGAAGCAGCTATTAAACCAACAACAATTTTAATTGCAATCATGTATGGCAATAACGAAATTGGTGTGGTGATGCCAATAAAAGAAATAAGTGCTATTGCACGTAAACATGGCGTTTTATTATTTACTGATGGAACACAGGCAGTAGGAAAGATACCGGTTGATGTTAATAAAGACGGCATAGACCTGATGGCTTTTACTGCACATAAAATGTACGGGCCTAAAGGAGTTGGTGCATTATATGTTCGTCGTAAGAATCCAAGGGTAAAAGTAACAGCCCAGATAGATGGCGGCGGCCACGAACGTGGTATGCGTAGCGGTACTTTAAATGTGCCCGGTATTGTAGGTTTCGGTAAGGCATGCGAAATATGTATGCTGGATATGGAAGAAGATACCAAGCGCATAATTAAAATGAGAGATCACCTGGAAACAGAATTGTTGAAGCTGGAAGAAGCTTATGTAAATGGCAGCCGTGAGCACCGCTTGCCACATGTAGCCAATATTTCTTTTAAACATGTAGAGGGAGAGGGTTTACTAATGGGCTTCAATAAGAATATTGCATTAAGCAGCGGATCTGCCTGTACATCTGCCTCCTTAGAGCCAAGCTATGTTTTAAAAGCATTAGGCCTGGGCGATGACCTGGCACACTCTTCCCTGCGTTTTGGATTAGGAAGGTTTACAACCGATGAACAGATTGATTATACAATTAAGGCAATAAGTGAAACAGTGTTGAAGTTAAGAGATATGAGCCCGCTTTGGGAAATGTATAAAGAAGGTATAGATTTGAGTACGATAGAGTGGGCGGCACATTAATAAGTACGATGTGTGAGGTACGATGTACGACATACCTCACGTGTTAAGATAAATTTACTGTCGTACATCAAACATCTAAAATCTAAACATAAAATGGCATATTCAGAAAAAGTAATTGATCACTACCAGAACCCAAAAAATGTTGGTACGCTCGATAAAAGTGCAAAAAATGTTGGTACAGGCCTTGTTGGTGCACCAGAGTGTGGTGATGTAATGCGCCTACAGATTGAAGTTGATGATGCAGGTATGATAACTGATGCCAAATTTAAAACCTTTGGCTGCGGCTCGGCAATCGCTTCTTCTTCTTTGGCTACCGAGTGGCTTAAAGGAAAGAGCGTTGATGAGGCATTAAAGATCGATAATATGGACATCGTAGAAGAATTGAATCTTCCTCCTGTAAAAATACATTGCAGTGTGTTGGCAGAAGATGCGATCAAATCCGCCATCAACGACTATCGTGTTAAAAACGGGATGGAAGAAATTAAGTTCGAAGAAAGCGTAGTTCACTAAAAATCAGTTATAAGTTATAAGTGGAACGCATGACTTAAAACCTATAACTTAAAACTTAAAACTTTTTAGAATGGTAGCAACAGAAAACAGCATATTTATCAGCGATAAAGCAAAAATCAAAGTCATCAAACTAATGGAAGAAGCCGGTGTGGCCGGTGATGATGCTCATTTTTTAAGAGTTGGTGTAGTTGGTGGCGGTTGCAGCGGCCTGAGTTACAAAATGGATTTTGATAACGAGATAAAGCCCATGGACCAGGTGTTTGAAGATAAGGGCATAAAAATAGTTTGTGATCTTAAAAGCTTTTTATACCTGGTAAATACCGAGTTGGAATTCAGTGATGGATTGAATGGCAAGGGATTTTATTTCAACAATCCAAATGCCAGCCGAAGTTGTGGCTGTGGTGAAAGTTTTGCCGTTTAAAAATTCAACAAATATTTAAATGCCTCCTGAGT
Source organism: Chitinophagaceae bacterium (assembly GCA_043752205.1). Classification (GTDB taxonomy): domain Bacteria; phylum Bacteroidota; class Bacteroidia; order Chitinophagales; family Chitinophagaceae; genus Ferruginibacter. The sequence goes on along the minus strand of JAYUYX010000003.1, from coordinate 9,450 downwards.
TAACAGGAGGCATTTTTAGTATAAGATTATTGTTCATCAGGTATTGCAGGTACCGAAGGTGTTGGCGGTGCAGGCGGAGGCGGGGGCGGAGGGGGTGGAGGCAGAACTCCATATTTCTTTTCATAAAAATCTTTTTTATTATTCCACTCTTTCAAGGAGATCCTTTCCGTTTTGCCATCTTTTTTTACAGACACAATATTATTTCCATTATTGTAGTGTACCGATAATTCATACCCATGGTCTGTTAACATATCAGGCACAGGCGGTACTGGCGGTATAGGTGGCTGTGGGGGTACAGGCGGCGGCGGTGGTGGAGCTACATCGGAAGGGGGTGGTGGAGGTGGAGGCGGAACAGCCGATCCATTTTCATTCTTTTGTGCATACGAGCTTGCTGCAATAGTGCACAGCAAGAGCAGCGTCATGATTTTTTTCATAATAATAGTTTTTGCTTTGATGCGGCTGCTTAACTTATCCATAAAAAAAGGCGGAGAAATTTTCTCCGCCTTTTGTATCGATATTTATAATATTTTATTGAGCCAAACCAGATCTTCCCCCACCGGCAAGGAAGGTAGCATTCATACGTGAACTCTGGCCCGCAGTAAACATATACATACAGGCATCGTATGTGTAATCCATATAGTTCATGGTTTGCATCGGTATTGTTGCAGAACAGCTGCCATACTTAGGAAAAGCCGGGCAACCGCCATTTGATGTTTGATGTAAAGGCGTATCACCTACAAAATCATTTCCGCAGGTAGCATCACCCCAAATGTGACGTAGATTTAAATAATGCCCAATTTCATGGGTTGCAGTACGGCCCAAACCATAAGGGGCTGCGGCTGTGCCGGTGTTACCAGTGGCTTGGTCATCGCAAACAATACCATCTGTAGCCGGGTTGCCGCCGGGGAACTGTGCATATCCTAATATACCACCCCCCATATTACATACCCAAAAATTTAATTTGGTAGATGGACTGGTAGGATCAATGCCCCCCTGTGAAGTCTTTTTCATAGCATCATTGGTACTCCAGCTTTTTTTGTTTGTAACCCTCCTGTTCACCTGGTCAAGTGTAAACCTGATTTTGATATCTCCTGAACGTACGGCCTGGAAATAACCAGGCGTGTTATTATAATCAGCATTCAGTGCAGAAAAATCAGCATTCAGAACATCTATCTGTGACTGAAGCTGGGCCTGCGTAACATTCTCTGCTGTCGTTTTATACAATACGTTAAATACAACGGGAATAACCACATTCTCGCCCGATCTGAAATAAGCACCGGGGTTTTTCAGGTATTGTGCTGTCAGGCTTTCAATAGCCTGCATTTTACCTGCAAGCGCAGGGTCTTCCATTAATTGTATTTGTAAAACTTCGTCTGCGGCACACCTGTTACCGGATACCGGTGTTTCAAGAGCAGTATCGTCAACTGTATCTTGTTTAAAACTTTCAGTTTCCTTTGTGCAACTTAATGCAAAAAAAATACAGCCTGTTATAGCTAAAATTGTTTTTTTCATAATAAAGATGATTTCTGGTAAAAAATGAACCTTTAAATTAAGATTATTTTTTTACTGGTATATTCAATGGGGATAAATATATAGTTGCATATCTGTTAATTGCACAAAAAAATCCTCTGCTTTCTCAAACAGAGGATGCACTTGGTATTGATAAAAAGTTAGCTTTAATAAACGGCCTTAATGAAACAATTGGTAATATAGTACTAAAATATGGGTAATTACATATTACTTATACAATGACAAGCCTTTCACAGTTTATGCTGCATCATTAATTAATGATTGCATAGCCTTTAAAGTTATATTAGACTGTTATATAGTAAATTGCAGCAATTTTAATATTCATGTGGAGCATTTGTAAAAAGGAACTCAATCAGTTTTTCAGTAATCTTACGGGGTATATTGCCATTATTCTTTTTCTGTTAATCAATGGTATATTTCTGTTTATGCTGAACGACAGCAGCATTTTTGAATTTGGTTATGCCTCACTAGATAAATTTTTTGAGCTGGCACCCTGGATACTGATGTTTTTAGTTCCTGCCATTACCATGCGGTCTCTTGCTGATGAATTTAAGGCCGGCACTTTCGAGATCCTTAAAACAAAACCGCTTTCTTCCAGCCAAATTGTGCTGGGCAAATATTTTTCCATTCTTATTGTTTTATTATTAGCCATTCTTCCTACCATCGTATACATCATTACCATTAAGGCTTTAAGTGCCCAGGGCGGTATTGATATGGGCGGTATTTTAGGAAGTTATATTGGCTTGTTCTTATTAGCTGCTGTATTTGCAGCCATAGGCTTATGCTGCAGCGGGTTTACCAATAATGCAGTTGTTGCCTTTTTGATCAGTACATTCAGTTGCCTGGTATTATATTTTGGGTTTAACGCCTTAAGCAGGTTGCCATTTTTTGAAAATGGTTTTGATTATTATATAGAAATGCTGGGTATTGATTTTCATTACAGGAGCATGAGCCGTGGCGTTTTAGACAGCAGGGACATGATCTATTTTCTCAGTGTGATCTTTCTATTTCTATCCATTACTGTTAAAAAAATATCTATAAAAAATAAATGAGTATAGTTTCTTCAATATGGAAAAGTAAAATATGGTTTTTGATAACCCTGGTTATATTGGCCGCCATCAACTGGTTAGCATCAGTATATCATACCCGGATAGATTTTACCAATGAAAAAAGATTTACCCTGTCTGCACCTACCAAAAAAGTTTTACAAAAACTGGATAGCGTGGTACAGGTAGATGTTTTTTTAACTGGCGATTTCCCCCGTGGGTTTAAAAAATTGGCCAACAGCACCAATGAAATATTAAGTGAATTTAAAGAGATAGCCGGAAAAAAATTTCAATATAATTTCATCAGTCCTGACGAAAATGTAGATGGCACAAACATATCTTGGGCAGATACCTTGGGAGCACTTGGTTTTTATCCTATTAATCTTACATCACAGATAAAAGAAGGGCAGCAGCAGCAGAATATTTATCCCGTTGCTTTTGTTCATTATAAACAGAATGTATTGCCGGTAATGCTTTACCAGGGCAAAACAAAAGCCATCACGTATCCCGAAATAAACAGTGCAGAAGCCATGATGGAATTTAATTTCATCAGTGCCATTGATAAACTGTTGCAAAAGGAGAAACCAATTGTGGGTTATACCGTTGGCAATGGAGAACCAACTGGCTACAATGTTGAAGACCTCGTTAGAAATACGTTGCAGCAGGAATACCAGTTCTACACTATTAATCCAAATACGCAGCGTGCCATACCAAAAGAGTTTAATGTTTTATTTATTGTGAAGCCAGCGCAACCTTTCTCTGATGAAGCAAAATTAAAAATTGATCAGTATGTAATGAACGGGGGTAAAGTCTTATTTTTTCTGGATAAGCTGAATGCAGAATTGGACAGCCTGCAAAGCAAAAAAGGCGAAGTTGTTGCATACGAAAAAGGTCTGGAGCTAAATGATATGCTGTTTAAATATGGTGCAAGAATAAATTCTGACCTGGTGATGGATCTGCAATGTGATTTTTTACCATTTGATGTAAGCGGCAATGGCCAGTTTGAATTGTTGCCCTGGAACTACTTCCCTGTCTTTGAATCAAAATCAAATCACGTTATCAATAAAAACCTGGGTTTTGTAAGTGGTAGGTTTGTAAATTCAATTGATACGGTGGAAGCAGCAGGAATAAAAAAAACGATTTTATTAAGCTCATCTCCAAACGCACGTACCATTGCAACACCTGCACTTATTAGTGTGCTGGAAAATGTAAGTGCTACCGAAAATGAAAAATTTAAAAGAGTAAATATACCTGTCGCAGTTTTGCTGGAGGGTAGATTCAGATCACTTTTCTCAAACCGGCTGTCGCAGGCTATGAATGATTCCCTGCAGAAAATTGGTGCTGTATTTGTACCACAAAGCATAACAGATAATAAAATGATAATAGTGGCCGATGGAGATATCATATTAAATTCAGTGGTTAAAGGAAACCAGGCCATTCCAATGGGGATGAATCCCTTTACTTTTGGATCGCAGCGGGAATTTGCATTCGCCAATAAAGATTTTTTAAAGAACTGCCTCGACTATCTCATCAACAAATCCAATTTAGCAGAAGCCAAAGCAAAGGATTATACCTTACGTTTGCTGGATAAGAAAAAAGTAGATGCACAAAAAACAACCTGGCAGCTGGTCAATATTCTGGTGCCGGTTATTATTATAATATTGTTTGCATTGGCATATCAACTCATGCGAAGAAAAAAATACACAAGAGCTTAAGATGGACAAAACACAATTAATATATATTGTTTTTAGTGCAGTGATCGTTGTTGCCCTGATCTTTGACCTTGGGCTGCTTAGTAAAAAGAACCAGATCATCAGTTTAAAAGCAGCCCTGGTACAAACCATTTTTTGGGTGCTTCTTTCTTTTGCGTTTTGTGCTTTTATTTTAATACAAAATGATAACGGCAATGGTAAAGAAGATGCCATATCCTATATCTCGGCATACCTGCTGGAGTGGTCATTGTCTATTGATAATATCTTTGTGTTCATTATCATCTTCTCTTATTTTAATGTAAAGCCTCAAAATTATTCCCGTGTTTTACTACTAGGTATTTTAATGGCGATTGTTTTCCGTATCATGTTCATTGCGGTAGGCAGCGAGTTGGTTGCCCGGTTCGACTGGATCATGTATATTTTTGGGGCCTTCCTCGTGTATACAGGTATCAAAATGTTCAGCAGTAAAGAAGAATCTGAATTTGATCCCGAAAAAAACTGGGCTTATCGCCTGATGAAAAAGTTCATGCCTATCACCAATGCTGAGCCCAATGGGCGCTTTGTTATTAAACAAAATGGTAAAAGATATCTTACCTCACTGGCGGTGGTGGTAGTTATGCTGGGGTTAATAGATATTGTTTTTGCAGTAGATTCTATTCCAGCCGTGTTCTCCATCATTCCCGACCCCAGTAAAAAATTACTTATTTACTCGTCAAATATTTTTGCTGTACTTGGTTTAAGGAGCCTTTTCTTTTTATTAAGAGGAGCTGCCAGTAAATTTGATTACCTGCAACAGGGCATCGCCATCGTGTTGTTATTTATAGGCGTAAAAATGCTCCTAGAAAAGTGGATACATTTACCGGTTTGGGTCTCTTTATTGGTGATTGTACTTTGTATAAGTTTTTCTATTTTTTATTCCATGAAATTTAACCGTAAAGGCGACCAGGACGTTCCTGAAGAATAAATAATTAAGCCTTATAATTCTCTATTGTATAAACTGTCACAAATAGCATCGGTAATCAAAGCCAAAACAGCGTCAACTGATCTTGATGCAGCTATTGAGCATATATTACTCGACAGCCGGAAATTATTATTTCCTGCCAGCTCTGTTTTTTTTGCATTGGATGGGCAAAGAAGGAGAGGCAGTTTATTTATTGAAGAACTCTACAAAAGGGGTGTTCATTATTTTGTAGTAAATGAAAATTTTACTGAAGAAGAAATGCTGCAATTGCCTGCAGCCGTATTTCTGCAGGTAACAGATGTTTTGCAGGCACTGCATCTTTTAACAGCCTTTCATCGCCAGCAGTTTATAGCACCTGTAATTGGTATTACCGGTAGTAATGGTAAAACAATCGTAAAAGAATGGCTTTACCAGTTGTTGCAAAATGATTTCAATATCGTTCGGAGCCCAAAAAGTTATAATTCTCAGATCGGTGTTCCTTTAAGTGTGTGGCAAATGAGTGCCGGGCACACACTTGGTATATTTGAGGCTGGTATCTCCCAGCCTGATGAAATGCAGAACCTGGCAAAGATTATTGCTCCCACAATTGGTGTTTTTACTTCCATTGGTGAGGCACATGGCGAAGGTTTTTTGAATATCCGCCAGAAGATAAATGAAAAACTCAGGTTATTTGTTAAGGCTGATATACTTATTTATTGTGCCGACGATCCCGATATGAACGAGGCCGCAAATGCCTTTAAGAATAATGTACGTGGAGGGGATGGATTTGAATTGTTCAGCTGGAGTAAAAAAGAATCGGCCACGCTGCAGATAATTTCTACCCAAATAAACGGTACACAAACGGTTATATCAGCGCAATGGAAAGAGAACCCGATTAATTTCAAAATTCCTTTTACAGATGTAGCTTCTGTTGAAAATGCCATAACATGCTGCTGTGTGTTATTATACCTGGGTATAAACAGCGAGGCAATTTCAGAAGCTATGCTGCAATTGAAACCGGTTGAAATGCGCCTTGAGTTAAAAAAAGGGATCAATAACTGTTCTATAATCAACGATAGCTATAGTGCAGATATAAATTCGCTTACCATTGCCCTGGATTTTTTACAGCAGCAGCAACAGCATTCCAAAAGAACATTGATATTGAGTGATATCCTGCAATCTGGCAAAAGCAGCGGAGAATTATATGCTGATGTTGCAGCCATTTTAGCACAAAAGAAAATCAACCGGTTTATTGGCATCGGGCCTGATATCAATAAACAAAAAAATGCTTTTCAGCATATCCCGGAATCTGTTTTCTTTTCTTCAACTGTAGATTTTAAACAACAGTTTCATAGCCAGCATTTTTATGATGAAACTATTTTATTAAAGGGTGCACGGATGTTTGAGTTTGAACAGATCAGTCATTTGCTGGAAGAAAAAATTCACCAGACCGTTTTAGAAATAAACCTGAATGCCATAACCCATAATTTAAATACCTACCAGCAATTGCTACACCCTGGTGTTAAATTAATGGCCATGGTAAAGGCCTTCAGCTATGGCAGTGGTAGTTTTGAGATTGCAAATCTCTTACAGTTCCATAACATTGATTACCTCTCTGTTGCTTATGCAGATGAAGGTGTTGAATTACGCAAAGCAGGTATCACACTCCCTATTATGGTAATGAATGCAGAGGAAGTAACTTACGATGTGCTGGTGCAGTATAATCTGGAGCCGGAATTATTTTCATTTGGTATCTTTTCATCCTTTGAGAATTATTTACGGGAGGGAGGAATTACTAATTACCCGGTGCATATAAAATTAGATACGGGCATGCATCGCCTTGGTTTTGAATCAACAGATATTGAAGCATTGTGTACCAGGTTAGAAGTTACAACGGTTTTCAAAATACAATCAGTGTTTTCTCACCTGGCAGCAAGCGATTCGGTTTTACACGATGATTTTACAAATGTACAGGCCCAGGCTTTTATCAGAGGTTGTGACCAGATACAGAAAATTACAGGATATCATTTTATCCGCCACATTGCAAACACTTCGGCCATACACCGTCATAAGGACCTGCAGTTTGATATGGTACGCCTTGGAATAGGACTGTATGGAGTTGATGCTACACCCGTCATTCAGCAGCAACTAAAAAATGTTACCACTTTAAAGACAACTATCTCTCAAATAAAAAAGGTATCAGCAGGAGAAAGCATCGGTTACAGCCGCAAAGGAGTTGCAGCAAAAGATTCTTTGATAGCTACTGTAAGAATTGGTTATGCAGATGGCTATCCACGTTTATTAAGTAATGGGATTGGTAAAATGTTGCTTAAGGGCAAAGAGGTGCCGGTAATAGGTAATGTATGTATGGATATGACCATGCTTGATATTACGGGGATTGAAGCAGCAGAAGGCGATGAAGTAATCGTTTTCGGTGCCGATCTGCGGGTAAGTGAACTGGCAATTTTGGCCAACAGTATTCCCTATGAAATATTAACCGGTATATCCCAGCGGGTAAAAAGGGTTTATTTTGAAGAATAGTTGCAATAAAGTCAAAAGGCAAGAAATCAAAAGTCAAAAGGCTCCCCTAAATTTCTAAACTCCCAAACCTCAAACAACCAAACTCAAACCACAAACTCTCTTATCTTTGCTACTTATATGAAAGCAAGACACGTAACACTTATTATCTTATTAATTATAATTGCCGACCAGGTGCTTAAGATCTGGATCAAAACAAATTTTCATTTAAATGAATCACGCCAGATGATCGGTAGCGGCTTTCAATTATATTTTGTAGAAAACCCGGGCATGGCATATGGCTGGAAGTTTGGAGGAAACTGGGGAAAGATGGCGCTCACTATTTTCAGGATGGGAGCCGTAATATTTGGTACCTGGTATTTGAGAAAGATCATCAGGGAAAAACAGCACAAAGGTTTTATTTTCTGTGCTTCACTGGTATATGCCGGGGCATTAGGTAATTTGATAGACTCGTCTATTTATGGATTAATATTTGATAAAGGCATGACCGTTGATCCCGCACTGAAAGAATATGTTGGGTATAACGGCTTAGCTAAATTTTCATCAACTGGTTATGCATCTTTTTTACATGGTAACGTGGTTGATATGTTATACTTCCCGGTCATTAAAGGGCACTTTCCCTCCTGGTTTCCTTTTTGGGGAGGTGATGATTTTGAATTCTTCCGTCCTATCTTTAATATTGCCGATGCTTCTATAACTACGGGTGTTATCAGTATCCTGGTTTTCCAGAGGCGTTTTTTTAAGCAGCATAATAATAAGGAAACGCATCCAACTGTGGAGACCAATGCACTCGTTAACGACGAGTCACAGGTTTCATAAATTGCATATCTTTAAATCATGAAATCTTTTACATTCTTTAAATTCAATTTACTGCTGATTATATGTTCAGCATTACTGGTATTATCTGCCTGTCAAAAAACAAACGATGCAAATCCTTCGGGCGTATCTACCGGTACATTAAAAACCTCCATGGGTAATTGCATGCCAGTAGTTGTGCACGGGATCTTTAAAGTTGATAGTGTTTTAAATAACGAAAATTATGTTGATGTGCAGGTGAATGTAGCAGTAGGTGGCAGTTTTATGATCAAATCAGACTCCATAAACGGTTATTCCTTTAAAAAATCAGGTACGGTAGGTACTGGTTTAAATACGATACGCCTCTATGCCAGCGGCAAGCCGCTTTTGGCAGGCATAAATACATTTACGATCAACTATGGCTTATCAGTCTGTAGTTTTGATATAACAATTTTTAGTCCTACTGCGGGGGGTACATCGCTATATACTTTAGGAGGTGCTCCCGGTAATTGTTCGGTTTCTGCCATTAACGGTAATTATATTGTAGGCCAGGCGATGACGGCAACCAATACGGTGGAAACAACCGTAAATGTAACTGGTATTGGAACTTATAGTATTATCGGTGCAGCTGTAAACGGTGTAACTTTTAATGCAAGCGGTGTTTTTATCAACCCTGGTATACAGAATATTTTTTTGAAGGCCAGCGGAACTCCGGGTATTGCTGGTGTGTTTAATTACCCCGTTACCAATGTTACAACCAGCTGTAATTTTTCAGTAACCTATACTTCAATGATCACCAATGCAACCTATGCTTTAAGCGGATCGCCCGGGAATTGTACCGGGGCAGTTGTAAGTGGTACCTATACAGCAGGTACGCCTTTAAATGCAT
>JAYUYX010000002.1:0-8230 GCA_043752205.1 Chitinophagaceae bacterium | reverse complement strand
AAACCATCTGCTACCTGAATGTACAGGTGGTCATCCGAATTAAATGTTTTTTTCATAACTGTATAATCTGATATAGTCAAAAATACTAAATCTGCATCTGTTTTATTCAAAATAATTTTGCAAATTTTGTACTGTTAAAATAAATAGCGAATAAAGTATTGGATTTCTTTTTATCAGTGTGCTGTCAGCCTGAGCTTGTCGAAGGCGGATTGATTCGAATATACCGGGTTCGACAAGGTCGCCTGACAGTTTTTAGAATTTGAGCCATATGTCTTAAAAAAAAATAAAGATTTAAATTATGAACCCGATACATATTTTGAATTTCGAGCCGCATCACCAGCCTTATTTCGAAAAATTTAACCGTACCTGGATCGAAAGATATTTTGTGATGGAGCCGATTGATGAATTTGTGTTGACTGATCCGCAGGAAGCATTGCTAAACCCGGGAGGAGCGATATTGATGGCTGAATATAATGGAGTGGTCGCAGGTACAGTAGCATTACGTAAAGTGGATGACATGACTTATGAATTTACAAAGATGGCAGTAGATGATGCATTTCAGCGTAAAGGAATTGCAAAAGCTTTGAGTTATGCAAGCTTTAAGAAAGCTAAGGAACTAGGTGCCCATAAAGTGATCCTTTATTCAAACAGCGTATTAAAGCCAGCTGTAACCCTTTATGAAAAACTGGGATTTAAACACCTGCCGATTGGTATTGGAGAATACAAAAGATCGGATGTAAAAATGGAGATAGACATCAACAATACAGAAGCTGAACTCAAACAATTGCACTCTTTAAATTTTAAATGACGGATTAACAAATTAACGGATTAACTAATAAACCCCGTCCGAACGGCATTCAGCCGGGCGGGCATTAAAACCTTTCTATATGGAGATCATTGCAGACATTCCCGTACGTAAAACAATTAATTCCAGGATCAATGAAGTTGATTTTGATCAACTCGAGTTTGGTAAATATATTGCCGACCATATGTTGGTTTGTGATTATGCCAATGGCGAATGGAAACAGGCACATATTGTTCCTTACTCCAACCTTTCGCTAAGCCCATCGGCGCTGGCGCTCCATTACGGCCAAACTGTTTTTGAAGGGATGAAGGCTTTCAGGATGTCTGATGGCAGGATAAATATTTTCCGCATGGAAAAACATTACGAACGTTTTGTAAGATCACTGCAAAGGATGTGCATGGCTGTAATACCCAAAGAAATATTTATTGAAGGCTTAAAGCAATTGATAGAACTGGATAAAGCATGGGTTCCGTCGAAGCCAGGTAACGCATTATACATACGGCCGTTTATTTTTGCAAGCGAGGCCAGGTTTGGGGTTAAAGTATCAGAAGAATACCGGTTTGTAGTTTTTACAGGACCAGTACCTTCTTTATATGCCGATCCGATAAAGGTAAAAGTAGAAACGCAATATATAAGGGCCGCCAAGGGAGGAACAGGTTTTGCAAAATGTGGTGGTAATTATGGTGCTTCTTTTTTACCAACACAAAACGCCCGGATGGAGGGTTATGACCAGGTTTTATGGACCGATGCAAAAGAAAATAAATTTATAGAAGAGAGTGGTATGATGAATGTGATGTTTGTAATAAATGACACGCTCGTTACGCCTCCTTTGTCAGATTCAATACTGGATGGAGTTACAAGAGATTCTTTATTAACGCTGGCAAAAGACCTTGGCTATAAAACTGAAGAAAGGCCGGTTGCTGTTACTGAACTTGAACAGGCTTTTAAATCCGGAACTATTACAGAAGCATTTGGTGCAGGCACTGCGGCGGTAGTTGCGCCCATAAAAACAATCAATATCAATGGCACTGATTTTATGCTGCCAAAATATGATGATCGTAAACTGTTGTATAAACTGAAAAATAAACTGGAAGCTATACGTTCAGGAAAAGATGCGGATGAGAATAACTGGAACTATATCATCTAACTTTCTTTGTGGCCGATATAATTCTTCCATTTTTCAATAACCGCTTTCATGTCATCTGGCAGCTCACTTTCAAAATGTACTGGTTGTAAAGTTACAGGATGAATAAAGCCAAGCTCCTTGGCATGAAGTGCCTGGCGCTGGCATAAAGCAAAACAATTATCAACAAACTGTTTGTATTTGGTAAACACTGTTCCCTTTACGATCCTGTCGCCGCCATAAAAATCATCATTAAAAAGCGGGTGGCCTATCAGTTGCATGTGCACACGTATCTGGTGCGTACGGCCGGTTTCCAACCTGCACTCTATCAGTGTTACATAATTATAGCGTTCCAATACTTTATAATGTGTGATCGCATCTTTACCATGGTCTCCGTCCGGGTAAGCCGTAAATAATTTGCGAAAGCGTTGGTGCCTGCCCACATGAGCTATTACTGTGCCTTCATCTTTTTCCACATCACCCCAAACAAGTGCAATATACCTGCGGTGTACAGTATGATTGAAAAACTGTTTGGCAAGATCGCTCATAGCTTTTTGAGTTTTAGCCATCACCAGTAAGCCTGTAGTATTTTTATCTATGCGGTGAACAAGCCCGAACCGGGAGAGGTCATCTTCTTCCAATGCAGGATTTTGCTGCTTTAAATAATAAGCAACAGCATTCACTAAAGTGCCATTGGGATTACCGCTGCCCGGATGCACCACCATGCCTGCGGGTTTATTAATGATCAGTAATGTGTCATCCTCGTATTGAATATTAAGCGGAATATTTTCAGGAATGATATCAGAGCTTTCGGGAGACCGGTTATCAAAAACAACGATCCTGTCGGATGCTTTTACTTTGTAATTATTCTTTACTGGTTTTTCATTCACCAGCACCATTTCATTATCAATACCCTGCTGAATTTTGTTACGGGTGGCGCCTTCTATACGGCTCATCAAAAACTTATCTATCCGGAGTGGTTCCTGTCCTTTGTCAATAACTATGGTCAGTTTCTCATATAGCTCTTCTGATTCTGATTGCTCGTCTTCAATTTCATCCAATGCTTTGGTCATTTGCTATTCATTTATCTTTGCAAATTAAAACATTGCAGTGGATAAGCAGAAAGTGAAATTTAAGGACCTTGGAATTATTGAATACAAAACAGCCTGGGATTACCAGGAAACGTTATTGCAGGAGAATGTGAAAATTAAAGCAACTCTTCGGAATGAGCCACTCCTGACCCCCGACTCCCGACTTACGACTACAAACTATTTTTTACTTTGCGAGCATCCACCTGTGTATACACTAGGAAAAAGCGGAAAAAAGGAAAATGTTTTGATGAGTGATACGGAGCTGGCCGATAATGACATTGCTTTTTTTAATACCAACAGGGGAGGAGATATTACTTTTCACGGACTACAACAGGTAGTAGGCTACCCCATCCTGGACCTGGAAAAATATTATACCGATATTGGCAAATACCTGCGTAACCTGGAAGAAGTGATCATTTTGACCATTGCAGAATATGGTATAATAGGCGGAAGAAGTAAGGGCGAAACCGGTGTATGGATAGATGAGGACCTTCCCGGCAAGGAAAGAAAGATATGTGCTATAGGAGTACGTTGCAGCCGCTGGATAACTATGCATGGTTTTGCCATTAATGTAAATACAGACCTAAGCTATTTCGATAATATCATTCCCTGTGGTATAGAGAACAAGCAGGTTACTTCAATACAAAAAGAATTGGGCTATGCAGTGAATTTTGAAGATGTAAAGAACAAACTGAAAAATAATTTTGAAAAGGTGTTTCAATCAGAATTAACCGGATGAGTTTTAATTATGCTTTATTTCATCTTTTGGAATAAAGAGTTTATTTTCTTCCAATAATTTATCATTTCTGTATATCTCGAAGAGGTACCAGCCTGACTGCCGGAAATTTACTTTTTCCAGGAGCATATAATCATCAGTAATATGCTTCAGATCAAACAAGGGAATGTATTCTTCCGTAAAAAATTTAATGCTGTAATGGTACTTTTTAATATAGGGCAGGTTTATTACAATATTATTGTCTTTAATAGGCTCTGTATAAACCCGCCTGCTTGGATAAGTTATAACAGCGTTCACAATATCTGAGGCGACTGGTTTGCCGGGTGGAGTTTTTGCAGGCTTCGCGGAGCCTGGTTTATTATTATTCTTTTGTGTGCCATTCGCTTTGCCCTGCTGCAGTTGGCTGTTTTGCTCATAAAGGGCATTGATCTCTTTGATAAGTGCTGTGTAATCAACAGCGGTATTTACAACTGGACGCTTTGCTGCTGTGATGATGTAAGCGCCGGTATCAAATACTATGAATAAACGGTAAAACATTTTAGCAAAAGGAGGCTTCTTATCAATAAAACCGTTAATGGTGTTTTGAGGATTCAACACAGTAACGATACTGGAGAAATTTTTAGCACTATCATAAGACCGTTGCACGCTGATACCCTTAACCTGCTGCAGGTATTTGTTCTGCCAGAGAATACTTACCTGGCCATTAGTATTTTTTAAAGTAAAGCGGGGCAATGTATCCTGGGCCGAAAGCTTACTCACTGAGCAGGCAAATATAAGCGCAAGAAAAATATAAAACTTATGCATAAGGGGCTGTCAAGATCAAAACAATAATATATTTAAAGGTAAAGATTTATTTCCCTGCAACCCACCTGTATGTAAACATATAATATTGCTTCCTTTTTTAAATTTCTCTTTTTTGATAAGATCAATAATGGCATAAAACATTTTGGCGGTGTACACAAAATCCAATGGCAACTGGTACTTAAGCCAGCAATCATTCATGAAATTGATCAATTGATCTGTTTTTTTTGCATAACCTCCAAAATGATAATCATTAAAGATCTGTAAATTGTCAAACTGATCCAAGCCTGTTAATTCGCCCAATCTTTCAGCAGTATCTGTAATGCCTCTCAATGCAGATATAGCGGTTATATTTTGTGTGGGTTTGGCAGCAATTAATATGCCAGCCAACGTAGTTGCTGTGCCCGTAGCCAGGGCAATATCCGTATAATCTTTATCTTTCAGCAATTCATATATTAATGCAGCCCCTTTTGCGCCCAATGGATGATAACCACCTTCAGGTATGATAATATAATCCCCAAATTCCTCTTTGAGGTCATTCATAAATTTTCCATCATCTTTTTTATCATAATCTTCCCGGGATATATATTTTAAGACCATTCCATCACCCTCACATTGCTGAAGCGTAGGGGAAAGCTGTGTTGGTTTTTCTCCACGAACAATACCAATGCATTTAAGGTGTAATACATTGCATGCATAAGCTGTTGCTGCCAGGTGATTAGAAAAAGACCCTCCAAAAGTAAGCACGGTTTTATGTGCTGATCGTAATGCTTCTTCTAAAAAATAATGGAGTTTAAATATTTTATTACCTGATACAAGCGGGTGTATCTTATCTAATCTTAATACAGATACACTTACCTCTTTTTCTAAAAAGAGGTCTTCCTTCAATTCATCTATAACTGCATTTGCAATATCAAAAAGCATTTGAGATAAAACTTACTGGTTTGTACTATTTTTGCACAGCAAAAATCAATAAAATAATTTTAAAGCTTAATTTAATTATAAATGCAACCCACACTTTTAATTTTAGCAGCAGGAATGGCCAGCAGGTATGGAAGTATGAAACAGACAGAAGGATTTGGACCTGCAGGGGAAACCATAATGGATTATTCTATTTATGATGCCATCAGGGCGGGGTTTGGAAAAGTAGTATTTATCATTCGTAAAGATTTTGCTGAAGCATTTAAAGCCAACTTTGAACCCAAATTAAAAGGCAAAATTAAAACCGAGTATGTTTATCAGGAAATGGAGAGTTACCTGGCAGCTTTAAAAGTGCCGGATGAAAGAACTAAGCCCTGGGGTACCGGCCATGCTGTTCTTTGTGCTAAGGAAGTTATTAACGAACCCTTTGCTGTTATTAACGCAGATGATTATTACGGTGTGGATGCTTTTGTAAAAGCTGCAGATTTCCTGAATAATCAATGTAGCGAAAAACAATATGCCATAATTGGTTATGAACTTGATAGAACGTTAAGTGAGCACGGTACAGTAAGCCGTGGCGTTTGCGAGGTAGATGAAGAAGATAACCTGGTGAGCATTAAAGAGAGAACCAAAATATATAGAGAGAATGATATGGTAGTTTATGAAGACGGGGAAGGGAAGCATACAGTTGCGGCGGGTTCAAGTGTTTCTATGAATTTCTGGTGCTTTCATCCTGCTATGTTTGCTGCAACACAAAACCTGTTTTCGAAATTTGTACAGGAGAACAGTAATGATATAAGGGCAGAATTTTTTATACCCATCATTGCAGAAGATTTTATGGATAACCAGGGTGGACATATCCGTGTTATTTCCACATCATCCAAATGGTTTGGGGTAACATATAAGGAAGATGCGCCTGTTGTAAAAGTATGTGTAGATAAACTGGTGGCAGATAAGGTTTACCCTCCTTCACTCTGGAAATAATATTCATAAAAAAAGCTGATGAATTTGTCACCAGCTTTTATAAAATTTTTCCGGGGTTAATTAGTTTCCAACTACCATAAATACAAACTCTTCCATCTTCTTTACCTGTTGCTCCCTATCTAATCCCTTTAAGCCGGTACTGGTTGGTAATTTAATAGTTGCTGTATCTCCGCTTTTTTTGGCAGCTTCAATCAATTTAAAAATATTTGTAGATTTTGCTGCAAATACAACGCCATCTGCAATTATATTTTTAGAGGTGATAATACCGATGATCTGGCCATACTTGTTTAATACCGGGCCCCCGCTGTTACCGGGATTTACCGATACGGAAACCTGGTATGCAGTAGAATCACCTTCATCACCAGATTTTGCGCTCACATAGCCCTCACCATACACGATCTCATTACGGGGATATCCCAAAGTGAATATCTGTTCGCCCAGGTTTGAATTGGCTTTATTGATAGAGTATGGGAGGTTATAAATGGTTTTAAAAGCTGTATCGGTTATCTTTAAAATAGCCAGGTCTGTATTGTTATCTGTATAAATCGCCTGTGCAGTAAAGTATTGACCTTTGTTATTTTCAACATAAATGGTCTTTAACCGGTTTACCACGTGTGCATTGGTAACAATATAACCTTTGCCGTCAATTAAAAAACCAGAAGCCCTGTAATCGGGACTTGGATTTTTTTGAATGCCAGGATTGGCATTAATGGAATTCTTAAGCTGATCAACTTTTTTTGCAGTGTTATCGATCTTGGCCATTAAGCCTGTAATATCACTCTTCTCAACCTTATCATTATAGCTGCTGATCACTGCAGTTGTAACTATTGAAACCAAACCTGCAATAGAAGCTGCTACTGCAATGCTGCGTTTGTACCTTTTCCACAGGAATACAACTTTCGCCTTGCCGGTTAATTGTTTTTTGCGGATGATACCTTCCTCGGTCAGCTTATTCTCAACCTCGTATAAAGTATGTTTAAAGTTTTTGATATTTGATTGCTTATCCAGCTCATTCAATAAAAATGTATGCTCCACAACCATCTGATCAACCGAAGGATTGTTTTTACGAATCTCTTCAAAAAATTCTTTTTCCTTGGCAGACATATCGCCTTTAAGGTAACGCTCAACAGTTTCTATAAGTAAAATTTCGTCCATGTTAATTCCCATTTTTATATTGTGCAAAAAACAGCTTTTTCAATCTCACCAGGCACTTGTACTTCTGTGTCTTGGCATTATCGGCATTGGTGTATCCAAAATCCGCCGCTATTTCCTGCATATTCTTTTTTTGTATATAATATGCATCTAACAAACTCTTGCAGGGCTCCCCAATTTTACTCATGGCATTCTCCATAATAATGAAATCGGTATTATGCTTTTCATGCAGCTCCAGGTCTTCGTCTACAACCACCGTATCATCAATATTTTCAATAAGACTCCAGTAGCGCTGTAATTGTTGCAATCTTTTAAGCCATAGCCGCCTGCAAACTGAGTACAAATAGGTTTTTAACAGGCAATTCAGCTCAAAACTCCCGGAAATGGCTTTTTCATAGATCACGATCATCGCTTCCTGGAAAATATCCCTCGCTTCCTCGCTGTTACCGTTGTTATTTAGAATAAAAGACTGAATCATAGGGTAATTATCTCTATAAATGCCCTCAATAACAGCCCTGTCATTTAATGCTATTCCTTGTAACAGATGCTTTTCCTGCTCAAAATTGCTCACTTACTTAATATTAATACGATTAAATATGAATAGTAACCCAACGAAA
>JAYUYX010000001.1:0-39078 GCA_043752205.1 Chitinophagaceae bacterium | reverse complement strand
CCTTGCCTGTATCTGGGAAGGTCAGGAAGGAAGTTTTTTATTGTGGACCATCTGGCATAGTGTGCTTGGCATCTTCATTATCCTGAGAGCAAAAGAATGGGAAGCTCCGGTGATGACTGTTATCAGTTTTGCACAATTCTTTTTATTAATGATGCTGTTAGGATTGTATGTTGGAGATGTAAGATTTGGAAGTAGCCCTTTTATTTTAACAAGGGACGAACTTAATTTAGACCGGGCCCCAAAATTTTTGGATAAATTGGGGAATTTAAGTAAGACATATTTAGCTATACTCCCTGATGGTCCAGGCCTAAATGTATTGCTTCGCAATTACTGGATGGTAATACATCCGCCTGTTTTATTTTTAGGATTTGCATCTACCATTATACCTTTTGCATTTGCTTATGCAGGCATACAAAGCAAACGCTTTGGCGACTGGATAACTCCTGCCCTGCCCTGGACTTTGTTCAGCGCCTGTGTTTTAGGAGTTGGTATCATGATGGGGGGAAAATGGGCTTATGAATCTTTATCTTTTGGTGGTTACTGGGCATGGGACCCTGTTGAGAATGCATCCCTGGTTCCCTGGCTGATATTGGTAGCAGGCTTACATACCATGGTGATCTTTAAAGCAACCGGCCACTCTTTAAAAGCCAGTTATCTTTTTGCTTTTCTCACTTTCATATTCATTTTATATTCCACCTTTTTAACCAGAACGGGTGTCTTGGGTGATACGTCGGTGCACGCTTTTACAGAAAACGGGGATATTGTTAGATGGAAGATTTTTGGTCTTAAGATTAATTTTAGAATGATCAATTTAATGATCGGCACTTTACTCGCCACATTTTCATTTTCATCTCTTTTTTTATTGGCAAGGAATTTAAAAAAGATGCCTGCAGAGATCAAAGAAGAAAATACAAACTCACGTGAGTTCTGGATGTTCATCGGTTCCCTGGTATTCTTCTTAACAGCGATGTTTATTATTGCAAAAACATCGGTTCCTGTTTACAATAAAATATTAGGCACCAGCATTGCTCAACCCGAGAATGTTGAATTTTCTTACAACAAAATTATAATTCTCGTAGCCATCATCATTGGTCTGTTAAGTGCAGTTACCCAATATTTCAAATATAAAAAAACAGAGCCGGGTTACATACTTAAGAAGATTGCTGTGCCTACTATTATTGCAGCAGTCATTACAGCATTGCTCGCCGTTTTTTATCCGCTTACCTATTATAAAATGGGTGCAGGATTTTTAGGAGCTGCATATGTAGCCCTCTTTGCATCCATCTATTCAGTAATTGCAAATGGCGCTTACATCTGGACAGGCCTTAAAGGAAAACTTAAAGTTGCAGGGGGTTCTGTAGCACACATTGGTTTTGCGTTGATGATAGCTGGAATTTTAATTTCATCCAGCAATAAAGAAGTAATAAGCAGCAGCCGTGTAAACGGAATTAATGTTCAGATAAGCGGTAAAGATCCGATGACCAAAGAAACAGATAACCCTTTGGAAAATCTTACACTTATCCGCCAGGTACCAGCTGCTATGGGCCCTTATGAAGTTACTTACCTCAGGGACTCTTTTGGTAATGAAAAGGGCAGGCGTTTTTATGAACTGTTGTTTCAACGTAAAGATGCTGCAACGAAAAAAGTAGTTGAGCAATTCACGCTGTGGCCTGATGTGTACATCATGAAAGATAATAACATGAGCAGCAACCCCGATACCAAAGCTTATCTGGGCAAAGACGTATTTACCTATATTTCGTATGCTGTAAATAATAAAGAAGAAGATACTGCACAGTTTAAAATAAAGGAACTGGCCGAAGGAGATACCGCATTTTACAGTAATGGCATTATCATCTTAAACCGGGTGGTAAAAAACCCAGTGAATGAAAAGTATAATTTTAAACCTACAGATGCGGCACTGATGGCAGACATTACTTTGATTAGTAAAGACAGTATGCATTATAAAGCTTCCCCCTTAATTCAAATTGATGAATTTGGTGTTAACCAAATAGATGATACAGTATATGCACAAAACATGTATGTAAAATTTGCCGGCGTTGCTAATGAGCATAAAATAAAGCTGGGGATAAAAGAGTCAGATAAACTGATTGAATACATAACTCTGAAAGCTTACGTTTTTCCTTACATAAACTTGGTTTGGCTGGGGCTTATTACTATGGCACTGGGTATTGTTATGAGTGCTGTTAAAAGAGCTAAGCTTTCAACTTTTTACGCTTCACTTGCTTTGATCTTAGCCGCAGTTGGGCTATTCTATATGTTTCTTTTTGCAAACTAGAATCACAATCTGCCAGCAGCTGCCTGATAACTTTTTCTACTTTTTTATCCGGATCAGTGTATACATTGTTTCCAACAAAAAAATCATCAAGTAAAGCAGAATCCTTTAAAAAAGAATCAACCATTTGTGGTATCTGTTTAACCATCAGGGTATCACAATTAGTTTTAATTAATGCAAAGGCAGAATCGATCCTGGCCTCGGAAACTGAGTCTTCAAAATGCTGTACCTCCATTGCCGTTGGCTTGTTTTCTTTGCCAGCACAGCTACAAAATATAAGCGCCAGGCAATAAAAACTAAACTTTAGGGTTACATTAAGCATCAAATTGTATTAATTATTAGTCTAAATAGTAAATTTACAATATGGTTTGGCTCTACGGCTTCATAAATTATATAAAGATTTTAGTTCTCCTTGTGATCATATCAATCATAGGTACTTGTGATGTATATGCTCAAACAGGTATGCATGATACCCTCACAACTTATGCTGTAGTGTACAATGGTGATACTATTGAAGCTAAAACCTTATCCCCGGTTGATATGTATGCAAGATTGTCAAATGCAAATATAGCAACACGTGCTAAGTGGACGAGGTTAAGGAATGCCATCATTGTAACATACCCATATGCTATGCGATCGGGTCTTATACTGAATGAAATGAATGCTAAACTTGAAAACATAACAGACAAATCTGAGCGGAAGGATTATATTAAATCAAAAGAGAAAGAGTTAAAGAAAGAATTTACAGACCCCCTGAGTAATCTCTCTGTCTACCAGGGAAGGGTTTTAATGAAACTCATCAACCGGCAAACCGGTAATGACTGTTACGATATTATTAAAGAATATAAAGGTGGGTTCACTGCACGGTTTTATCAAACCGTAGCTTTCTTCTTCAGCAGCAGTCTTAAGCAATCATATAATGCAGCGGGTGATGACCGGGAAATGGAAATGATCGTTAAGGAAGTTTGCCGAACCTATGGATTCGACCTTGTTATGCCCTCGCCTGTAATAAATTAAAAATCTTTTATACAGTTTATTTTGAAGCTTTGAAATAACTTTTTCCCTTTCTAAATGTTATAATTATTCCCTTTTTACTTTTAAGTGTTAATAACCCGGCAAAAGCATGCACTTGTCAGATCAATTCTACAGGTAAATTGATTAAAATGGTTTAATTTGCACGATAAATTTATCAGATTAAAATGAAGTTAGATGTATTGGCCTTTGGCGTTCATCCGGATGATGTAGAATTAAGTTGTGCAGGTGTTTTGTTGGTTGAAAAAAGACTGGGTAAAAAAGCTGGTATCATTGATTTAACTCGTGGGGAATTGGGTACCCGCGGCACCGCAGAAACGAGAAAAACTGAGGCCGCAGATGCAGCAAAAATATTAGGTGTTGAAATAAGGGAAAATTTAGAAATGGCTGATGGTTTTTTACAAAATGATGAGGCGCATCAAAGAAAGATCATAGCAGCTATCAGAACCTACCAACCGGAGATTATTTTATGCAATGCACCTGAAGATAGGCATCCAGATCATGGACGATCTTCAAAACTTGTTGCGGATGCCGCATTTTTATCGGGCTTAAAGAAAATAGAAACTCAAAGAGATGGAGTGAGCCAGGAAGCCTGGAGACCTAAATATGTTTTCAGATATATACAAGATAGAATGCTTAACCCGGATTTTGTGGTAGATATAAGCGATGTATTTGAGCAAAAAATAGAAGCCATAAGAGCTTATAAGACACAGTTTCATGCACAGCATCCTGAGGATAATTCAGGTACAAATGAACCTGAAACATATATATCAACACCAGATTTTTTAGATAGCGTGATTTACAGGCATAAGTGGTTTGGCAAGATGATTGGTGTAAAATTTGCAGAAGGATTTATATCAGATAAGATGGTTGGTTTAAAAAGTTTTGAACACCTCATAAAAGAAAATACTTAAAATTCAAATATTCAATAATGGCAACTCCCAAATTTTTAAACGTACAGGGCTCCACTTTTCACCAGGAACTTAAAAGAAGGGTGAGCAATTATTTTATTGAATCAAAAAAGCCGGCTACCGGAAATTTTGGGCTCTATTTTAAAGCTGTTTTATTATGGACAACTTATGTTGCCCTTTATGTGCATGTTTTATTTTTTACACCCGTAGCCTGGGTTGCCATCCTGGAATGTTTTTTAATGGGAGGATTAACTGCAGCAATAGGTTTTAATGTTATGCATGATGGCGGCCATGGAAGTTTCAGCAGCAGTAAAATATGGAATAAAATAGCGGCATTTTCAGTAAATGCTTTGGGGGCAAGTGGTATTATGTGGAATAACAAACACAATATTATACACCATACCTATACTAATATTGATGGCGTGGATGATGATATTGAGATAAAACCATTATTAAGAATGTGCTCATCACAAAAAAAATATTTCATACATCGTTTTCAGCATATTTATGTGTGGTTTTTATATACCCTTTTATTATTAGTTTGGGTTTTTATGACTGATTATAAAAAATACTTCAGTAAAAAAGTAGGCAGCGTGCCCATTAAAAAAATGAGTACGTTTGATCATTTTGCTTTTTGGATCGCCAAAGCCGGGTATTATTTTATGATGATCGTATTACCTATTATGTTGCTTGGCTTTGTGCAATGGCTTGTAGGCTTTTTGATAATAGCCATGTTTGCAGGATTTGTTTTGAGCATTGTTTTCCAGCTGGCGCATACAGTTGAGGAAACAACTTTCCCGGTACCTGATGCAGATATTAACAGGATTGAAAACGAGTGGGCCATTCACCAGATTGAGACCACAGCAAATTTTGCAACAAAAAACAGGTTAATTTCCTGGCTGGTAGGCGGCTTAAATTTCCAGATCGAACATCACCTCTTTCCGAAAATTTCTCATATCCATTACCCTGCCATCAGTAAAATAATCAAGCAAACATGCCAGGAGTATGGTGTTAAATATATTGAGTTCAGAAAAATGCGTCATGCAGTAGCATCACATTCAGCGCATCTTAGAAATATGGGCAGACCATAAAAACGAATTAGAATTACTATTACAGGCCTTTTTATTATTTACGAATTTGTAACTGATAAAAAGGCTTTTTTATGCCCTTTCACAAACTCAAACTGCTTTACCGTAAATTTGCGTTTCAAAACAAAATAATGAGCGAAGAAAATCCACGGGATGCCCACGGGGCTCTGCGAGCTGTGCAAAGTCTCAACTTTATTGAGGAGATCGTTGAAACCGATCTTAAGAATGGCAAATACAAATCAATACTCACCCGGTTTCCACCAGAGCCTAATGGCTATTTACATATTGGTCATGCAAAATCAATATGCCTCAATTTTGGATTAGGCTTAAAATATGGCGGTAAAACCAATCTTCGCTTTGATGATACCAACCCGGTTACGGAAGAAACAGAATATGTTGACAGCATTAAAGAAGATATCCGATGGTTGGGATTTGACTGGGCCGAAGAATTATATACCTCTGATTACTTTGACACTTTGTATCATTACGCAGTTACGCTTATCAACAAAGGCCATGCATATGTTGATGATTCAACTGCTGAAGAAATTGCCGCTTTTAAGGGAACGCCAACCGAACCTGGTAAAGACAATCAATACCGTAGCAGGACAATTGAAGAAAACCTTATCCTGTTCACGGATATGAAAGCAGGCATATACAAGGATGGAGAGAAAGTGCTGCGTGCTAAAATTGATATGGCTCACACCAATATGCTGATGAGAGATCCTATTATTTACCGTATCAAGCACGCCCATCATCACCGCAGCGGCGATGCCTGGTGCATTTACCCCATGTATGATTTTGCACACGGACAAAGCGATAGTATTGAGCACATCACCCACTCTATCTGTACACTTGAGTTTATTCCACATAGAGAATTATATGACTGGTTGATCGAAAAGCTGGAGATCTTTCCATCTCATCAATATGAATTTGCACGGCTGAATATGACATACACAGTAATGAGCAAAAGGAAATTGCTGCAGCTGGTAAATGACGGTCATGTTAATGGCTGGGATGATCCCCGCATGCCAACACTCAGCGCCTTTCGCAGGAAGGGTTACACACCCGAGAGCATACGTACCTTTTGCGATAAGATTGGCGTAGCTAAAAGAGAAAATTTCATTGACCTGAGTCTGCTGGAATTTTGTTTACGGGAAGATCTGAATCAAAAAGCTTTACGGGTAATGGCCGTGCTTGATCCTGTAAAACTGATCATTGATAATTATGAAGAAGGCAAAACAGAACTGCTAAGTAGTGAGAATGGCCCGGATGAAACATTGGGAAGAAGAGACCTGCCTTTCAGTAAAGAACTTTGGATAGAACGTGAAGATTTTATGGAAGAGCCTGCAAAAAAATGGTTCAGGCTTGCACCCGGCAGTATGGTACGCTTAAAAAGTGCTTACATTGTAAAATGCGAAAGCTTTGTAAAGGATGCTGATGGAAAGGTTACATCAATTCATTGCAGCTATATCCCGGAAAGTAAAAGTGGTAGTGATACCAGCGGCATCAGCGTAAAAGGCACCATTCATTGGGTTAGTGCAGCACATGCTGTAAATGCCGAAGTACGCTTGTACGATCGCTTATTCACATCAGAAAATCCATTAGGAGAAGAAGGAGATTTTAAAGACACGATAAATCCCAATTCTTTACAGATAATTACAAATGCAGTTGTTGAACCATCGCTTATAGATGCTACAATGGAAAGCCGCTATCAATTTATACGCAAAGGATATTTTTGTCTGGATAAAGATGCAACAAAAAATAAACTGGTATTCAACCGTACGGTTACTTTAAAAGATGCGTGGGCAAAAGAAGTGAAGAAAAATTAAGTCTGTTTTTAAAGAATGCTGTCAGGGTGAGCTTGTCGAACCCGGTTTTAAATTTGAACCTGCCTTCGACAGGCCCCCAAATAATCGGAACAGGCAGGCTGACAACGTTTCAACATAAAAGTTTATACTATTTTTTTTCTGTAAGTTTCTGATCAGGAAACCCCGAAGCTATCAACATAACTACAGTACAGGCCAGCATCAGGTATAGGCCAAATAATTTTTGCGGACAGGAATTATTATAGCAACTCCCAAAAAGAATAAAAGTTTTAATAGCATAGGCCAGGGTAAGTGCGCAGATGAACAGGTTAACTCTTTTAGCCCAAACCCTGGGCAATACTATAAATACAAGTGTTAAGGCTCCAAAGAATATTAAAAATTTACCGGGTTTTCCATAATGGTTATCATAGCTATACAAGCCGGTGAATGACTGTTTGAGGTCCGCATAATAACTCCAGGGCAAAAAACAGGAAATGATCAATGTAATGCAGGCAGCTATTCCGATCCAGTGCAGGTATTTTACAAACATATTTCTAAAAAAATAAAAACGTCATTGCTGACAAAGTGAACAAATCCCTTTCTGCAATGACGTAAGTAAGGTTTGAGGTCCCGACCAGATTCGAACTGGTGTAGAAGCTTTTGCAGAGCTTTGCCTAGCCACTCGGCTACAGGACCATTAATTTTTTTTGTCCAACAAAACCCTTTGAGTTTTGCCTATCCGCCAACTGGCGGATACAGGACCAATTATAATGAAAAATGAAAAATGAAAAATTCAGCATTTCATTTTTTACAAGTGCAAAAATAGGGTAATTTTAAAGAATATTGCAAAACGCAATTTGTAAAATAAAAATTATGGGCAGGATCGCAGAATCGGAGTTGATCATTAATGAGCGTGGGGCCGTTTATCATTTAAACTGCCGTCCTGAAGAGATCGCACAAACCATCATTACTGTTGGTGACCCCGATCGTGTTGGCGAAGTAAGCAAACATTTTGATAAAATTGAATACCGTAATAATCACCGTGAGTTTATTACACATACAGGTTTTATTGGTAAAAAAAGGATCAGTTGTGTTAGCACAGGTATCGGGCCTGATAATATTGATATTGTTTTGAACGAACTTGATGCATTGGTTAATATTGATTTTGAAACAAGATCGATAAAAGACAAACTCACCCGGTTAAATATTATCAGGTTCGGCACATCGGGCTCTTTACAAAAAGATATACCCGTTGATAGCTTTGTTGCCAGTACCCATGGCCTGGGGCTGGATAACCTTATGCATTTTTACCGTTCCGAAAGTAATGAAGAAGAAAAACAGATCATACAGGCATTCAGTACACATACACAATTAAACACGGGTAAGATCTGGCCTTACATAAATATGGCCGGCGCTTCATTGATAAAACATTTTACCCATAATTATCACCAGGGCATTACAGTTACCTGCCCGGGATTTTACGGCCCTCAAGGCAGGATATTAAGATTAGGGCTTGGTTACCCTATGCTGATCGACAATCTTACCAATTTCCGGTTTGGTAATTACCGCATAACTAATTTTGAAATGGAAACATCGGCCATATATGGTTTGGGAAATGCATTGGGTCATCATTGTTTAAGTCTTAGTGCCATTGTAGCCAACCGCATCAGCAAAGAATTCTCTACAAACGGCAACCTGGCTGTTGAAGGATTAATAAAACAATCTTTACAGGTAATATCAGACTCAAACATGTAAAAATGCAAATAGAATTTTATAAATACCAGGGAACAGGAAATGATTTTGTCATACTTGAAAACAGGGATAATAAATATGATGGCCTTTTAACCGAACAGGTTAAAAAGATATGCCACCGCAGGTTTGGTGTGGGAGCAGATGGCTTAATGCTGTTAAGTAAAAAAGAAGGTTACGATTTTGAAATGATATATTATAATGCCGATGGAAATGAAAGTTCCATGTGTGGTAATGGGGGAAGATGCCTGGTGAAATTTGCATATCACAAGGGAATGCATAAAAGTACTTACCGCTTTATTGCTATTGATGGAGAGCACGAAGCAGAGATAGATAGGAATGGCATAGTGCGTTTAAAAATGCTGGATGTAGCGCAGGTGGCTTATCATACCGGGCATGTGATACTTAATACAGGCTCTCCGCATTTTATAAAATTTGCAAACAATGTACAGGATATAGATGTGGTACAAACAGGTAGTGAAATACGCCACAGTAAAGAATTTATGCAGGAAGGCATAAATGTGAATTTTGTTGAATCAATTGACGAAGACAGTATTTTTGTACGCACTTATGAAAGAGGTGTAGAAGATGAAACGATGAGTTGTGGAACAGGTGTTACTGCTGCTGCTTTAATGAGTGCCCATAACGAAAATGGTTTTAACCGTGTAGAAGTGAGAACACCCGGTGGTCATTTAAGCGTAGAGTTTGAAAAGATCGATGAAAACAACTTTAAAAATATCTGGCTCTGCGGACCTGCAGAAATGGTGTACAAAGGCGAAATAAAAATATGACCAAAACTGAAATAATAACTGCATCTGAAAATATTTTTAACCAATTTACAGAAGCCTGTAAAAACATGGATGAACCTTTGCTTTTTGAGCGGCCGTCAAACAAATGGTCGGTAGCAGAAAATATGCAGCATCTTATTATTTCTACCAATACAACAACCCTCGCCTATGCACTTCCTAAATTTTTGGTTAAGTGGATGGCAGGCACCCCAAACAGGGCTTCCAGAACTTTTGAAGACGTAAAAAATAAATATTATCAAAAACTCAGCGAAGGTGGCCGTGCAAGTGGCAGGTTTATACCCAAACCTATTGAAGTTAAATACGGCAAACAAAAATTATTGAACAATTGGAATACTGCAACTATAAAGTTCATAAAAGCATTACATAAAAACAGGTCAGAAAATGACCTGGACAATTACCTGGTAAAGCATCCATTACTGGGCCGCATTACTTTAAGAGAACTTTGTTATTTTACTATCTTCCATACAGAACATCACCTGCAAAGCATACAAAAACCAGCGGAAGCCCATGATTCAATATTTTAAAAACACCGACAAAAAAACTATTGCCATTGACAAAGCAGAAAATGCAGTTTGGGTAAATGTATTGCCGCCACTGAAACAGGAAGAATTTACCGAATTGAGCGAATCCATGGATATCCCCATTGATTTTTTAAAAGACTCATTGGATATAGATGAACGCAGCCGCTATGAAATTGAAGATGATGTAAAGCTCATTGTGATAAAAACGCCAACTGAAAATAATTCCTTTAACCTGAGTGACGCTTTTTATATTACCATACCCATTTGTATAATATTAACCCATAATCAGATCGTAACGGTTAACTCGTTTGAGAATGAGGCCATCAAAAAATTCCTTAACTCGTTTCAGAACCGGAACCCCGACAGGACGAATATGATGGTTTTGAAAATATTTGAAAAAATTACCAGCAATTTTCAGGATTACCTGAAGGAAATAAATACCAGGCGAAATGGGCTTGAGCAAAAACTGTACGACAGCAACCGCAATGAAGAACTGCTGCAACTAATGCGGATACAAAAAAGTTTTGTGTATTTTATTACGGCATTACGTAGCAACGAACTGCTGATGATGAAAATACGGCGTACAAACATACTGCGGCTTAATGAAGATGAAATTGACTTCCTGGAAGACCTTATTGTTGAAACATCACAGGCCCTTGAAATGGCCAATACTTATACAAACATTTTGAACAGTACATTGGATGCCTTTGCCAGCATCATCAGTAATAATCAAAATGAAGTTTTAAAAAGACTGACCACACTAACGATTTTTTTAAGCATTCCTATTTTAATCGCAAGTATATATGGTATGAATGTACCAATACCTTATAAAGAAACCCAGTATGCTTTTTGGGTGCCCGTAATTTTATCAATTGTAATTCTCGCCCTGGCCATGTGGAATTATTGGAAACGATTTAAAAAATAATGATGTTCAATTTACGGGTGTATGGCATTTTAATTAATAAAGAGAACCAGGTTTTGGTAAGCGATGAATTCATAAGAGGCACTTATATAACAAAATTCCCCGGGGGTGGGCTGGAGTTTGGTGAAGGCACACGTGATTGTCTGCAGCGGGAATTTATGGAAGAGATGAACCTGAAAGTGAAAGTTGCCGATCATATTTACACAACCGACTTTTATCAGAAAAGTGCATTCAATCCAGATCACCAGATCATATCCATCTACTATTATGTGGAAGTGCTGGAACCCATTACTGCTCCCCTACGCAGCAAGCCATTTGATTTTGATGAGCAGCAAATTAAAGCGTATGAAGAAACAGGCGAAACAGAGACCTTTCGTTTTATAAACTGGGATGAATTAACGGATGGATGTGTAAGTTTACCCATTGATAAGTTTGTAGTTAACATGATAAAAGAAAAATAAGAATGACCACCGATAGATTTTTTGAGCAGGAAATAATACTTGAAAATGAAAGGGCAAGACTTGAGCCTCTAACCGAAAAACATTTTAATGATTTATTACCTATTGCACTGCACACGGGCCTGTGGGAATTTACAGGAGCAAAGGTAAGAAGTGAGGCTGATTTTAAAAGGTATTTTGACACCGCCCTTGCCGAGAAAAAAACAGGCTCCTCCTACCCCTTTGCTATTTACGATAAACATAATGATACTTATGCCGGTTGTACCAGGTATGGTAATATTTCCATGTTTAATAAAAGAGTAGAAATTGGGTGGACATGGTACCATCCAGCATTACAGCGCAGCGGCATAAATAAAGCCAGTAAATTTTTATTATTAATTTTTGGATTTGAAACCCTGGATCTGAACAGGATCGAATTAAAAACCAGTGCACTTAATTTAAAATCGCAGGGAGCAATGTTAAAAATTGGTGCAACAAAAGAAGGGATATTACGCAGGCATATGATCAATGAGGATGGACTTGTGAGAGACACTATGTATTTTAGTTTTATTAAAGAAGAATGGCCACACATAAAAACATCAATCTTTCAGGAATTTAATTAAATATTTAAACCAAAATCTGTTTATGAAAAAAATCATCTTTGGATTGTTTGCTATTGTACTGTTCAGTTGCAATGATCAAAACAAAACAACAGTAACTGCTGCAACTAGTGAAGATTTGTATAAAGAAATTCAAACCGGTGGCGTAAAAGTAATCCCGATTGAAACGCCCAAAGGTAAATTCAATGTATGGACAAAAAGCATCGGCAATAATCCAAAGATCAAGCTGCTGTTACTCAATGGCGGCCCGGGTGCCACGCATGAGTACTTTGAAGTTTTTGAAAATTTTATGCTGCCAGAAGGCATTGAACTGATTTATTATGATCAATTAGGTTGTGGCTTATCAGATAACCCAAAAGATACCAGTATGTGGGACCTTGGCAGGTTTGTTGAAGAAGTAGAACAGGTAAGGAAAGCGCTCAATTTAAATAAAGACAATTTTTATTTACTCGGACATTCCTGGGGTGGTATACTGGCTATGCAATATGCATTAAAGTACCAGGATAATTTAAAAGGCCTCATCATCAGCAATATGATGAGCAGTTGCCCGGCATATGGAAAATATGCACAGGAGGTATTGGCTCCACAATTCGATCCAAAAATACTGGATACCATCAGGCAAATAGAAGCCAAAGGCGATTTTGCAAATCCAAAATACATGGAACTGCTGATACCCAATTTTTATGCAAAACATATTTGCCGGTTACCTTTAGATAAATGGCCCGAGCCTATGAATAGAGCTTTGTCTAAAACGAATCAGTCATTATACGTAACCATGCAGGGCCCCAGCGAGTTTGGCATTGCCGGTAATTTAATTAACTGGAATGTAACTAAGGAATTACCAAAAATAAAAACGCCCACGCTTACCATTGGCGCTACGCATGATACTATGGACCCTGAACACATGAAATGGATGAGCACCCAGGTGCAGAAAGGAAGGTTTTTACTTTGTCCTAATGGTAGCCACATGGCTATGTATGATGACCAGAAAAATTATTTCCCGGGGTTGATACAGTTTATAAAAGATGTTGATGCAGGAGGCTTCAAGTAAAAAATATCCTTTCCTTTTGAAGAAGGAGAAATTTGTATACTATTTATTTTAAATTTCTCTGCAGCCTGTATTGAGAAACGAAATATCGAAATGCAGAACAAAAACATTTGGGGTCGCTTTTAGCGACCCCAAATGTTTTAAAAAACTATCAGCCTGTAAGCCGGATTCTGTACCCGATAAATCGGGTGGTTATCATTTATCTGGCTGCAACATTACTGTTACAATCTTGCTGCCTACCCTTCGGCATCGGACGAGCCGCCCTCAAGCGCCGGTATACGTGGCATTACAGCACACAAGGTTTACCCCGTTAATACATTACTGTAAAAACCCGTGAGCTCTTACCTCACGTTTTCACCCTGGCTCCTCTCTTGTCATATTCTGTCAGGCAACTTATCGAAGCCTTGTAAAAGCATGTCAAGAGAGGAGTGGTAATTTTCTGTGGCCCTTTCTCTTATTTGTTTCCAAATAGCCGGTCGTTAACCGGTGTGTTGCTCTTTGCTGTCCGGACTTTCCTTTCCGATAAATCGGAATGATAACCCGGCTGATAGCGGGCAAAGATAATTTTAAATTTTATGAACCAACATAGTTTATCCTGCAGTACAGTTATTAGCCCGGCCATAGTAGAAAAATTTCTAATTATTACAGAGGAAATGCCTACAGGCTTACAAGGTAATTTAACATTAATTTTATGGTATCCAATTAATCCAATACCGCTCTCTCACACAGCGGTAAAATTCAATGCATGAAAAATAAAATAATAAGTATCGCTATTTTAATATTGCTATGCTTACAATTAACTGCTCAAAAAGACACCTGCACCGTAGGAATTTATGTAAACAACCTCTACGATTTTAAAATTGAAGAAAAAAGTTTTATGATCGATTTCTGGATGTGGGTAAACTTTAAAAATGACAGCCTGGTTTTTAAAGATAACCTGGATCTTCCAAACAGCAAATCAAATATCGTTACCCATTTTAGCCAGGAGAAAAAAAATGGCATAAACTGGGCTGTACAAAAATGCAAAGCAGAAATAATGCAGCAATGGAATATTGCTGACTACCCTTTTGATCGCCAACGCCTGAGTGTTTATATTGAAGACCCGGAATATGATACGGCCAGCTTAATTTACCAGGTAGATAAATTAAATTCAAAACTAGATCCCAAATCTGTTTCTTCTGAGTGGGATATCATAAGTTTTAAAATGATCAGCCGGGTAAAAACATACGCAACAACCTATGGCAACCCCATGCTAACCAATTCAAGTTCTTATCCTCAGGTGGTTGCTGAGATTGTGATAGAGCGTACACAGCCCTGGACGTTATTATTTAAGCTGCTTACAGGAGCATATGTGGCTTTTTTAATTTCCTGCCTGGTGTTCTTTGTATCGTCACATTACCAGGATTCCCGTTTTGCATTATGTGTAGGTGGTTTATTTGCTGCTATTGGAAATAAATATATTGTTGAATCTGTAGTGCCCAGTTCAAATACCCACTCATTGCTGGATGATGTACACAATTATACCTTTGCCTATATTTTAGTTATTATAGTGATCTGCATTTTTTCGTTGAGACTGCATCAATCGAAAGACAAAAGAAAGGTGGCTCTATCTGCTAAAATTGACCGGATATCATTCTGGGCCGTTTTGATCAGTTACCTCATACTTAATATAGTATTGGTTGCATTCGCAGTGAGGGAAGTAAATTGTTAATGCTGTAAGTTTTATGATGGAGGCAAAGCACCTGTTGCATCATCTTAACCAGGTTTTACATTTAGAACCCGTGGCTTATCCTTAAAATTTTTGAAAATAATTTGAATTCATTAGGGTGTAAGATTGTATAGAGCTTGACGAAGTGTTATTGAACCCTCTATATTTATAGATAACCCGCCTTCGATATCCGCCCCCACCGGCGGAGGCAACTTTTATATATTGCAGCCCCTCATATTTTTACCAATAAATTGAAAGCCATTTTTATGTTATCTCAACAAAATAGAAGTTCCCTGCCTGTTATGCTTAACCCCATCCACATCAATAGCTTCAATCATCCATACTACTGTTTGTAATTCCTGGCGTACGCCGTTTATCCTGCCATCCCAACCTGGCAGATCACTCTGCATCTGGTACAATAATTTACCCCAGCGGTTATAAACCCTGAAATAATTTACAGTTTTAAAACCCATCAATACAGGTCGCAGGTGTTCATTTAATCCATTGCCATCGGGCGTAAAAGATGTGGGTACATATATCTCTATCTTCTTTCTGATCTTTACCAATTGCGTATCAACAGTAACACAACCGGTTGCACTTTTTATCTGTATTTTATATAACTGTTCGGAAAGGCCTTTAAAGTATGGGCGGAAACTTGTAGCATTATCTAAGCTGATAGAAGGAGTCCATAAAACACTTGTTCCTATCTGGCGTGCCCCCAATTGTTCTGGAAAATTCATGACTGCTGTTTCATCAGTATACCGTAATGGTATTGAAGGTGCGTCAATTACCACATCCTGCTGTTTTTCTGTAATTGTCGTTGGACACAGGTTTGAATTAACCGTTAATTTAATGGTATAAGTGCCCGGTACAGGATAACTGTAAACAGGATTTATCTGAGATGAGGTCTGGCCATTTCCAAAATCCCATAAAAAATTAAGCGGCATGCCCGCAGTATTAATTGTTTTATTGGTGATGGGCAGCCTTAGGTTTATACAGGCAGGCTCTACGTAAAAATCGGCAACAGCATATTTAAAAACCTTTACATTAAAAGTTGTGCTATCTCTACATCCCTTATCAGAAGTTGCAACCATTTTAACAATATAATCTCCCGGTACTGCATAACTATGCGTAACATTTCTCGTAGTGTCAGTATTACCATCGCCCAGGTACCACCTATATTGCAATGTACCTAAAGAGATGGTGGTAGTATTGATGAAGTCAAACTGATTACCACCAAAACATTGTTGCGGATTGGCAATAGTAAAACCAACTACAGGTTCAGGATTTACCGTTATATCAAATGCAGAATCATCTGCACAGCCCTTGTCAGAGGTAGTTGTTAATCTTACTGTGTAAGTTCCAGGTGAAATATAAGAATGTGTTACATCTCTTGTTGTATAGCTATTTCCATCACCCATGTTCCAGTTGTATTGCATAGCACCAACTGCAAGTGTGCTTGAATTGGTAAAAACAAATTGGTTATTCTTAAAGCATAATTCTTTTATGTTTGAATCAAAACCTGTGACAGGGCTGTCAAAAACACGGACTGTGTAAGAAGCGCTATCAATACAACCCTGGTCGGATGTAACAGTGAGTTTAACAATATACGAACCTGGCAGAGTATAGCTGTGGGTTACATTTTGTGTGGTTGCAGTGTTACCATCGCCCAGGTCCCAGTTATACTGCAAAGTACCAAAAGCTATTGAACTGGTATCCGTGAAAATAAACTGATGGTTATTAAAACACTGGTCTATTGAATTTCTGGTAAATCCAACTACAGGTGTGGGGTTAACGGTAATATTGATGGTGGATGTACTTAAACTACAGCCCACAAAACTGAAAACAGTAGCATGATAAGTACCAGTTTGACCTACATTATAAATTGTATCATTTGCACCTGGTATGGCTACATTGTTGCGATACCATTGTATACTATCGGCAGGGTTTACTTTCAAAATGGCCGACTGTGGATCACCAAGACAATAGCTGCTGATACCTGACTGTGTTATTGAATTATCTAAAACGGCCGCATTTACAATTACCGTATCGGTAGTTAAACAACCCCCTCCTGAATTTCTTACAGTAAGAACATACTGTGTAGTTACCGAAAGTGTAGCAATTGGGTTTGATATGTTGGGATTATTTAAACCCGTGATGGGGCTCCAGGAATAAACAAAACCAGGGGTGGGATTCATGCCAAGCTGAACAGGTGCATTTTGGCAGGATAACATATCAGGGCCGGCATTGGCAAATACATTCAGGGTATCTAATAATTGAACAGTCAAAGTATCCGGGCAGCCATATCCATCGTAAGGTTCCAATGCCACTTGTAGTGTCATTCCGGATGGTGGTGGTGGCGTAAAATTAATCGTTTGCGTATTTCCTAAAATAACTGCTGGGTTTGCAATATCCCACCATTGATAAAATTGGTAGCCAAAAGGAGCTGTTACATTAACAGTAGTATCATCGGGGCAATAGGCAGCACCGATGAACGAACTGCTGCATTCTGTATTAACATCTATGTAAGCATATCCAAAATGCCCTGTACGGGTACAATCTGTAGTTTTAAAAAACAATTGAATAGTTTTACCGGCCTGACCATCCAATTTTATAGAAGCGGCCGACCAATTTTTACACCATACTGGTGTATTGCCTCCAGGGTTTGGTGATAAAAAGAAGCCAGGCAATGTATTATTTACATCTTTAAAAAATTCGAATGAAGCGCAATCAATTTTTACACTGTCGGTAAGATTATAAATATCTATTACCATTCTTGGTTGTTCGTAATTCTCATGTATAGGCCCCTGAAATATTACAGCATAATGATAAATGAGATTGAATTGATTTTGCCCTGCAGGTATTGTAAATGTATAAGAAACACCTTCTGCCTCTGCTCCTGATTGATTATTTCCCAATTGAATGGAGTATCCGCTACCATTAGGGCAGTTTCGTGGGAACCCTCCATACGGATCAAGCCCATTTCCAGTTGCCGATGAAAGCATTTGAAACCGGGTAGGAAAAAGGCTTGGTTGAACCGGTAAAATCGGATTCCATGTAATTCTATTTGTAAAATTAAATACATCAACATTCCCAACCCAACATTCCCAACCGGTAAAATCCCCTTGCTCAAAATCTATATTTGGGGGGCATTGGGCAGTAGCAGTAAAGCTTTTAAAACTTATAAATAAACAAATTGCTAAAGCCCTGATAATATTTTTTAATACAAAAGAAACTTGCTTTTTGTAAATTTTCTTCATGTTCTTTGAATATAGCTGGTGGAATTAGGGATGAAGTTATTAAAAAAATGCGGGAAACAGACATTCAGGGGATATTTGAAGGGAGGGAATGCATAAAAAGACAGGCTCACTGTATTTTTACGTACAATGAGCCTGAATCGCTATAAATAATTATTGTGTATTTACTCTTTGACAAACATTTGGTGATTTTGTCTCCTTTATCTGTTGAAATATGAGCAAAGTAAATACCGATACTAAATCGAGATACATCTAGTGCATATAACGATTATGTAATACCGGAGGTAACCGCATCAGATCGTAACACCAAAACAACTCATAATGATAGCTTTAAGCAATGCCAAGAATAAGAACAAAGGTTTATGGAGTACCATTATCAAAGCAGGCCTGCTGGTAGGAGTGCTTGATATCTGCCTCGCTTTTTTATACTCGTATGTAAAAAGAGACACAAGCCCTGCCACCGTTTTACAGTACATTTCAAAAGTGGTATTTCCCGCAGGGCCCGGAGGAAGTACAAATCCCACCCTGTTAATAATAACCGGCTTACTAATTCATTTTGCAATAGCTATGGTGTGGACGATCCTGTTCTTTGTTTTATACCGGGCACTGAAACTTATAAAATTGAATAGGATAGTAACCGCTTTTATCTATGGTTTATTTGTATGGGCAATGATGAGTATTGTAATTCTTCCTTTATGGAATAACAGGCCATTTACTTTTAACCTGGAATCTTTATCCATCAATGCTTTGATACTGATAGTGGGCATCGGGCTGCCGCTATCTTTTATAGCTCATCGGTATTATTCAAAAGAAGTGTAGTGTATCAATTTAAACCACATAGGCATATAGAAACATAGGATTCCACATAGGATTTTCTATGTGTCAATCTATATGTCCTATCTTCTATGTGGTTCAAATATAGAATGACAAGTAAAAAAACTTCATTATTATTAACGGTGAGTCCTGCAGCTTACGCTCTTGCCTTGTCCAGAGACTCGCCTGGGAAGTAAAAAAAATTGATCACTCCGCTCCCATTGCAGAGTTTTTCATACCTGTTGCAAGATCTTTTCCTAAATATTTTTCTATCCAGGCATGTACAAAATAAATAACCGGGGTTAATACAATGGCCACTACAAATTTGTAAATATAATTACCGGTGCCTGTAACCAGT
The DNA here is from genome assembly GCA_043752205.1 of Chitinophagaceae bacterium. Lineage (GTDB taxonomy): Bacteria > Bacteroidota > Bacteroidia > Chitinophagales > Chitinophagaceae > Ferruginibacter. The sequence goes on along the minus strand of JAYUYX010000001.1, from coordinate 19,707 downwards.
ACCTGGTGCAGGCTCCAGGCATCGCCCTGCCCGCTTTGAATGCGCTTGCCTACATAAAAAGCAATAAAGAGCACCACAAAACTATCAACCAACTGCGAAACTAAAGTTGATCCTGTTGCCCGTAGCCAGATATTTTTTTCGCCTGTCATTTTTTTAATGCGGTGAAATATCAATACATCCAGCAACTGCCCAATTAAAAATGCGATTATGGATCCGATGATTATCCACAAACCCTGGCCAAATATTCCACGAAAAGCATTGTCGGGTTTATCAATACCATTACCAACACTAAAGTATTCTGATGGAGAAAGATTAATGGCCCCAGTAAAAATTAAAAATGCATAGCTGATCAGGCCAATGGTGAGGTAAGATAAAAATTTAACACCTCTTTTGCCGTAATACTCGTTGATGATATCCGTCATGATAAAAACAACAGGCCATAGCAATACACCTGCGGTTAAATGAAAACTGAAAGGACTGCCAAACAAATTAATATTGGCTTTGGGCACACCTACCGTATCCTCAAGCGAAAATATTTTAACACCAATTACTTCTGCAAGCAATGCACTGGTAATAAAGATACCGGCAAGCAGAATAAATAGTTTGGTGCTTTTGTCTTTGAGTATGCTGTGTATCATACTGTTATTTTAAAAGTGTATAAGTATTAGTTTTGAAATCCCTTTTGGAACCCGTCTTCGACAGGCTCAGACTGACAGCTTTCTAAATAAAATTTCTCTTTTACAGCACCATATTATTTAAAAATGAAATGAAAATAAACCTGGCAGCAAAAAATAATGATGTTAAAGATAATTATCCAGCGGGGTATTTTCTTATCCATACTAAAAGAGAAGAAAATAAAACACAACAATAAAAAAAGTGTGTTGACGATAATGGCACTGTAGCCCAATATTACCAGGATATTCTCGAGCCATGGCAATGGTATTACCTGGCCGGTATTATCCTGCTTCCTGTTCTGCATTTCAATATACCAGAAAACAACCGACAGTAAAAAACAGGCATTGCAAAAGACCGTTATTTTTGAAAAGAAACGCATGGGTGTGGTTAATGGTTAATAGTTAATTGTTGTATGCTAACTTTAAAAGCCCAATATTTATCCAACTGTCAACTGTCAACTGTCAACTGTCAACTGTCAACTGCCAACTGCCAACTGCCAACTGCCAACTGCTACCCATTCCTCCCACTCAACATAGGCACAAAACTAAAATTCTCAAATGCTTCTTCGGTAGTAGTTCCATCTTCATGTTTGGTTATCCTCAGCATACGTTGATGTTCTCCTTCATCAACAGGCACTATCATTTTGCCACCCACTTTTAATTGTACAATTAATTTAGGTGGAATGAATGGTGCTGCGGCTGTAATGATCACTTTATCAAAAGGCGCATAGGTAGGCAACCCTTCATATCCATCACCATAAAAGAATTTTAAATTAGAATATTGATCTTTAAAGATAAACTGCTTTGTTTTTTCAAATAATTTTTTCTGCCGTTCAATGGTAAAAACCTTTGCCCCCATTTCAGCCAGCACGGTTGCCTGGTAAATACTTCCCGTACCAATTTCCAATATCTTATCATGCTGTTTCACTTGCAATAACTGTGTTTGATAAGCAACTGTATAAGGCTGTGAAATGGTTTGACCTTCACTGATAGGGAAAGCCCTGTCTTCATAAGCGATCTTATCAAAAGCACTGTCTAAAAAATAATGCCGGGGAATATTGTTCATGGCCTGCAATACGTTCTCATCGCTAATGCCCTTTTCTCTCAGCAGGTCCATTAATTTTTTGCGCATGCCTTTGTGCTGATAACTGTCTTCGTATTTTCTCATAAGCCCCCTCTAAATCTCCTCCGCCGGCTGGCGGAGAAACTTTGCAGAGTATTTTTTTTTAAAACTATAGTATAAAATCAAATTCTTTAAATGTTGAGAGTTGCAAGATAAAAAAATGTCAGGGTAAAATCCCTGACAGCTTAAACTATTAATTTAAAGCCACGCAGTTATTATTTATAACGTGGTATATGTTCATCAAAAAAGGCACTTACTGTTTTATTCCACTCATTCAACACATCGCTTCTTTCTTTATTTAGTGATTGGGTAGTATTATTGAACAACTGAGATGCTGTATTGATATCTTTAACAGCTTTATTATACGCATCTACTTCGACCTGCGACGGGCTGCTCTTTCTTTCAAACTCTTTTTTTATGGCTTCAAACCTTTCTTTTGTTAAGTAAAATTCGCTGATGGTACTAATCTTTTCATTTACTTCCTTTACATAAAAATTCATTACAACGGTGCAGGCGCTTTTTAAACTGTTATTACCCTGGAAGGCTTTTATACTTTTAAGTTTCTCCAGCCCTTCGGTGGCATAGCGTAATAGAGAATTTTTATTCTGCTCTATACCGGTAATATTGTTTTTTGAAGTGGCTTCATTCAAATATCCTTCCTGTTTGTAAGCTTTAAAAAAGATAAGGTACACTTCATTGTAGTACTTATTAATCTCATGCACTTGCTTCATCTTCTCTCCCAGCTCTGTATTGTCTTTCGTCAGCTTAATATTATTCTTTGCTGCAAAGGTTTCAGTAGCAAGGTGCATTTTTTCGTTACCCTCTTCTAGTTTCTTTTCAACCAGTTCCTGTGCCATCATATAAGCTTCCATGGCATCATAGCTTTGCTCCGCTATTTCTTCCATATTAACGATCTTACTGTAATCTTCATTAAGCACATTAAAATATAATTTGATAAAAACAACTGTTGAGTCTCTATAAGATTTATCGCCTTTAAAAGAAGGCATGCTGGCAATATTCATCCTGGCTTCCTGCACTTCGTCCAGTAATTTAGACCGCAGGGTTTCTACCTTTTTTGCTTTTTTACCATGAGCTGCTCCACTGGCATAACTCATGAATTTTTTAGAAACATTTTCCCGCTGTTTGCTGATCACGTTCATATATTCTACAGGATTATCATAATCCTGGGCTATTGCCGAAAATGACGAAATGCAAACCGTAAGTAGGGTAAATAATAATTGCTTCATAAGGCAGTTTTTAAAGATTAGGCAGTGTCTTGGTTTAAAAAGTTGTCGGGGTGAGCCTGCCTTTGTCGGCAGACAGGCTTGTCGAACCCGGAATATTTTCTATATATCCCCGCCTTCGACAAGCTCAGGCTGACAGTAAAAGTATGCAGTGAAAATTTAAACCCATCCACTACCTTAAAATTATAATATTTTTCTTTTCACTATAAAATTTATTTGTTTATCCAGTCTAGCATAATCTTACTGGCCTCGGCTAGGATAATATCATGCTTCACCTGTTTTAAATATGCTTCGTTATTCTCTTTACTATGTTGTGTAGAAACATTTATCCGTTGCCTGTCAAATCCGTTATTAGTAACATTCAAAGCCGTATTTCCCTGCACATCATCTTCCTCTAGTGCCTTAAACATCTCCATTATTTTTTTATAGTGTGTAGCATAAGTATTCCATTGCAGCGGAATAGTTCTTCCGGCCTGGTAGGTTTTCATCCATACATTAAAAGCTGCAATGGTACTAAAATACGGATGGCTTTGTACCCGCTGGCTGCTTTTTGCTTTTAAAGCTGCAATGGGTAATGCCGGGCCCGGCTGATAAATTCCTGTCCTACTGTTATCCGGTTGCAAAGCACTGCTGTTTGCTTTTTCTTTATGCTGTTCGTTTGAATATAGATCGGGTAATTCAATATCGGGTATCACACCTTTCCATTGGGTGGTTGAACCATTAACCCTATAAAATTTACGCTCTGTTACTTTCACAAATTCCTGGTAGTTTTTGCTCTTTGAAAAAGCAATGGTATCCAGCGGCAATACAACCTGCGCCGTTCCCTTACCATAAGTGGTACCACCAACAATTATTGCACGGTTATAATCCTGCAGAACAGCACTCACAAATTCGCTGGCGCTGGCACTGGCGCCGTTTATTAATACCATCAGCGGGCCATCATAAATAGTTCCCCTGTTGGGATCTTTTAAAAAACTCACCTTCCCATCTTTTTCTTTTACTGAAGATACGGGGCCGATATCAATAAATATTCCTGACAACTGCATGGCTTCCCACATGCTTCCACCGCCATTAAAGCGCAGGTCAAGTATCAGTCCTGCAATGGTATCTTTTCTAAGTTTTACTATTTCTTTACTTACATCATTGGCGCAGCCATCATACTTAACATCCTTTTCATCTTCTTCCCTGCTGTAGAAACCTGGCAGGTTAATGTAGCCAATATTTTTATTGCCATGAAGCACATAACTTTTTACAATACCTTCTTCATCGGCTATCTTTTCCTGGCGGAGTTTTACAGTCTTTAATTCGCCGGCGGCTGTTTTTACCGTTACTTCCAGATCGGCCTGGTTGTTACCGCCGAGTATTCTTTCCAGCTCTGCTTCATCTGTTATTTCTGCGATCACTCTTTCAATTCCTTCACTTTTTATTTTTACCAATATATCACCTGTATGCAACTGGCCGCTGCGCCATGCACTGCCGCCCGGCTGCAAAAAACCAATGGCAATATCACCTTTATCATTCTCTTCCAGCTCAAAACCGGCACTGTATTCAGATGCGCTCAACTGGGTATCATATCCCTTTTTTTCAGTAATGCTCATGTAACTGGTATGCGGATCATAGCACCAGGCAATGGTATTCAGGTAATCGTTATCCATTTCGGTTCTAAACTGTTCAGCACTTTTGAGCAGCTCATACTGAAATGAGCCATGTTGCCTTTTACTCTTTTCACGGGCATCTTTTTCCAGCTGTACAAAATCAGCAGGTGTTGCTTCCGTAATAACCTTCCCTTCTGCAGATAATTTATCAGCAATGTTTTCAAGTATCCGCCATTTGAGGAATTTTTGCCAGCGATTTATTAACTCTACTGTTGAAGCAGCATAGCCTGTAAAAGGCCAGGTTACATTATCTGGTTTAGAAAGATCGAAAGGTTTGCTCAATAATACTTTTAAAATACTGTCAGTTCTTTTTAAACAAATTCTATAAAGTGAGGTTGACCGATTGTAAAAATCCCAGCCCTTTCCTGTAAGTTCATCATCCAGCCTGGTTTTGTACATTTCTAAAACGGAAATCTCCTGTTGCGTGAAGATGAGTTTCTCATCATCCAGTTTTTTCATCCACTTATTATACAGCATGGCAGATGAACTATCATTCCATTTCAGCGGCAGGTAATGATTTTGTTCTAAAAAGCGGTGGAGCGTGATGGCCTTATTGCGTAAAGATTCTGTACCTGTTTGTGTATAGCCATGCAGGCAAAGAAACAGTAGTAAGCCGGTACAGATATTTTTCATAAACAGTTTTTGGGTAGCAGAATGTATTACAAGTTAAAATAGCTTCTCCAAATTAAAAAATTACTTCAGCTTCATTTCATTTATTATCCGGGCAATTTTTTCATCCAGCATTTTTTCTGTTTCATCAAACAATGCAGCATCTGCAAGCTTTGCATTTACACTAAAATAAAATTTTATTTTAGGTTCTGTGCCGCTTGGCCTGGCAGAAATTTTTGTACCATCAGCCAATACAAATTGGAGTACGTTGCTCTTTGGCAGGTCAATTGTCCAGGTTTCGGCGCTTTGAAGATTTTTTCCTATTTGTAATTCATAGTCCAGCAATTCAACAACCGCAGCGCCATCAATTGTTAGCGGTGGATCTTTGCGATAACCTTCCATCATGGCAGCAATCTCTGCAGCACCATTCATACCTTTTTTGGTAATGCTTACCAGGTTCTCTTTGTAAAAACCGTATTGAACGCAGAGATCAACCAGTTTATCATATAGTGTACGGCCTTTGCTTTTTTCATAAGCCGCCATTTCACAACTTAATGCTACAGCACTTATGCCATCCTTATCCCTTATCTTATCGCCTATCATCAACCCAAAACTTTCTTCGCCGCCAATAATGTAATTCTCTTTCCCTTCTTTTTCTTTTATCAATTTACTTATCCATTTAAAACCGGTAAGTACATTGTAACAGGCTACTCCATTGGCTTTGGCTATTACATCTATCATATCGCTGGTAACAATGGTTTTAATCACCATATCATGCGGTTCTGCAATGCCTTTTGCTTTTCGTGCCTCTATCATATAATTAAAAGCGATCACGGCTGTTTGGTTACCATTCAGCAAAACCCAATCGCCTTTTTTATTTTTTACGCCGATGGCCACCCTGTCTGCATCAGGATCGGTACCCAGTAAAATATCAGCATCCAGTGCTGCTGCTTTTTTTAACCCCATGCTCATGGCCTCTGTCTCTTCGGGATTGGGATAAATAACCGTTGGAAAATTTCCATCGGGTGTACTTTGCTCTTCAACAATATGCACATTATTAAAACCAAACTGCTGCAAAGCTTCTGGCACTAAAATGATTCCGGTGCCATGTATGGGTGTGTACACAATCTTCAGGTCACTTTGTGCAGCACATACTTCCGGGTAAACACTTAAACCTTTTACCATATCCAGGTAAGCTGCATCCATTTCGCTGCCGATCATAATTATATTTGATTCTCCACCGCTCCACTTAACATCATCCACCGATGCAATTTTTTCTACTTCCTTAATAACATTCTTATCATGCGGTGGCACCATCTGTGCACCATCATCCCAGTATGCTTTGTAGCCATTGTATTCTTTGGGGTTATGACTTGCGGTACAAACTACCCCACCCTTGCAGCCATGTGTGCGGATGGCAAAACTAAGCTCGGGGGTTGGCCGCAGTGCTTCAAACAAATAAACCTTAATGCCATTTGCTGCAAACACATTAGCAGTTATCTCTGCAAAGTATTGGCTGTTGTTACGGCAGTCGTAGGCAATGGCAACACAGATCTCGCCGGTAAAACATTGCTTTAAATAATTGGCATAACCCTGTGTGGCCATACCAACGGTATATTTATTCATACGGTTGGTGCCAATACCCATAATGCCCCGCAATCCTCCGGTACCAAACTCAAGGTTTTTATAAAATGCATCTTCCAATCCGCCAACATCATTTTTTTGAAGCTCTTTTATTTCATCCTTTACTTCCTGATCGTAATTACCGCTTAGCCAGTTATCTATCTTTTGTTGAGTAGCTGCCTCCATATTATTTGTTTATGTGCTCAAAAATAAATTATTAGATTTGTATTATGGTTTTATGGTTCAACAAATATTTCAGTCGCCTTTTGCTGACAGTTGGTTTCATTTTCATGTTTGGAGTATCTTCTTCCGCTCAACTTTATGATGCCAATATTGTTGGAAGATATTCAAGGTTTAATCCGTTTTTATTGTCTGCCTTTAAAAAGCTAATACGATCAAACCCATTGCTTTTAAAATATATTAAGCCAACAAGGTTTGAACTGATGTATTGGCCCAATTATCCTTTAACTGCTGCCCAAATACAAGCAAGGGACAAAGAATGGGACAGGGAAAATAATCAGTCACCTGGCCAACAAATAGCCGGTGAGATCATGGAAAGCGCTATTAATAATCTTATTAACGGTAGAAAAAGCCCGGTAGCAAACAGGCCTAAGTTTTAAAACTTTACTATTATCTTTTCCGTAAATCTAAATGCTGTCATAGTATAAATCCCATTAAATCATTCGAGCTGTCAGCCTGAGCATGTCGAAGGCGGGTTCTTACTTAAATATACCGGCTTCGACAAGCTCAGCCTGACAGTATTTTTATTAAAAAGATTTCCAAATGGTATATTAACAGATTTTACATCTTCACTATTATCTTTTCCGTAAATCTTACCCCATGCAGTAACAAAGACCTGTTATGCGTATTTTTGTTTTTTATGAACCGAGCCTTTGTATACAATATTGTATTGAAAACTTTACTATGCTTTATTACAAGCATTCTGTTTACGTATGCTGCCTTTGCACAGTACGATACATTAAATTTTAAGCAACCTGATGTTACAGTTAACGCAGTCCCGGTTTCTTTTCATAATAACGATCAAAATAAGCTAACTACAAAACAAATTAACCGCCGTGTAAAGATCATCGCTGCTGCAAATATCATTGGGTATGGTGGGGCAATGTATGGACTCTATCATGCCTGGTACAAAAACTACCCGCAAAGCAATTTTCATACTTTAAATGATATACCCGAATGGAAGGGCATGGATAAGATCGGCCATGCATACGGGGTATATGCCGAAAGCCTGGCCAGTATGGAACTCTGGCGCTGGACGGGTATTGATCGTAAAAAAAGGATATGGCTGGGTGGATTAAGCGGACCTGTTTATCACACCGTAATTGAAGTGCTGGATGCCTACAGTGCCGAATGGGGATGGAGCTGGGGAGATATCGGCGCTAACTTTATTGGCAGCGGTATGCTGATAGCCCAGGAACTTGCATGGGATGAGCAACGGATACAATTCAAATTCTCTTACCATAACAAAAAATATAGCGATCCAACCCTAAATCAACGAAGCGATATAATCTTTGGCAAAAGCGCAGGCGAACGTTTTTTTAAAGATTACAATGGGCAAACTTATTGGCTGAGTACAAATGTGCGTTCATTTTTTCCGGAAAGTAAATGGCCAAAGTGGCTTAATGTAGCTGTAGGTAGCGGGGCCGAAGGCCTGTTTGGTGCCAATGAAAATATTGGTAAGGATGATAATGGTAATATCAATTTTAGCCGTACCGATATAAAACGTTACCGCCAATGGTACCTGGGGCCAGATATTGACCTTACCAAAATAAAGACAAATAAAAAAGGTTTGAAATTCGTTTTCCGTTTATTCAACTTTATAAAAGTTCCAATGCCTGCACTGGAATTATCGAATGGGAAATTTAAAGTAAGGGCAATTGCATTTTAAATTGTTTACTTCCCATCATCAAATCAATTAACTATATCCACGCTCCCATAACTTCTCCTCCATCAACTTCTACACTGATATGTTCATCTTCTGTTGTTGAAAGCGATAGGCCAACATAATCCACATCTACCGGAAAGCTCTTGTGTGTTCTTTCCACCAGCGCAAGCGTTTGTATTTTTTTAGGCAGTTGATCCAGCAAAGGTTTTAAGGCATACAGCATGGTACGGCCACTATTGGCAACATCATCAATAAGCACAATGGTTTTACCGGTAAAATCCATGCTGTTGTTTAAACTGATGCTCAGCGGATTTTTTTTATCCATGCTCAATTCCAACACCAGCACTTCGCCTCTAAAGCTTTCTTTTAAGTATTCGCTGATCTTGTCTGCAATAACAGTTCCGTTAGCCTTTATACCGATCAATACAATTTGCTTTTCAGTATAATTCTGTTCAACTACTTCCAGCGCCATGCGGCGTAGTTTTTTATTAGCTACTTCAGCAGTAAGTATTTGTTTTTTGTTATCCATCGTTGCACGAATTTAATTGATTTATTGCCACAGAGGCACGGAAACACGGAAAATACAAGCCACACTCAAAACCTCCTTGCCTTCTGTGCCTCTGTGGCTAACCCAATTCTGCCGCAGGCAGAATTCAATTCGTGTTATTCGTGTAATTCGTGGCTTATAATTATCTTAGCGGTATGCAGATCGCCCAACAAATAATATTCATCGCTCTCGCCGCCTTTGCCGTTTTACTTTTTGTAAGAAATATCCGCATCATACGCCGTAATATTTTTTTAGGCCAGGATGAGAATCTTACCGACAACCCCGGAATGCGCTGGAAAAATTTAATACTGCTCGCCTTCGGACAAAAGAAAATGTTTCGCAATCCGACAGTGGCTGTTATGCACTTTATCATTTATGCAGGTTTCATCATCATTAATATTGAAGTACTGGAGATAGGCCTGGATGGCGTGTTTGGCACCCACCGCATGTTCCTGCCCCATACAGGTATCCTATATTCCTTCCTCATTAACTTTTTCGAGATACTGGCAGTAGGCGTATTATCCGTTTGTGTTATTTTTTTAATAAGAAGAAATATCATCAAACTAAAGCGCTTCATCAGTAAAGACCTTGATGGCTGGCCACGCAGCGATGCCAACTTAATTTTAATTACCGAGATCATTTTAATGACACTCTTCCTCACCATGAACAGTGCCGACCGTGCCCTGCAGTTAAAAGGGGAAGCGCATTACGCCGATACCGGCAATTTTATTTTCTCCGGCATCATGGCTCCCCTGTTCAATAATTTTTCTGCAGCTACATTAGTAATTATTGAACGTACCTGCTGGTGGCTGCACATCATCGGCATCTTCGCATTTTTAAATTACCTACCTTACAGCAAGCACCTGCATATATTGCTTGCCTTCCCCAATGCCTATTATGGAAAGCTGGAACCATCGGGCCAAATGGACAATATGCCAAACGTACAGAACGAAGTGAAATACATGATGCAGCCTGAATTAGCCCCCACCGGCGAAACTGCACCTATGAAGTTTGGCGCCAAAGATGTGTTTGACCTAAGCTGGAAGAATTTATTAGATGCTTACAGCTGCACCGAATGTGGCCGATGCTCTGCTGCATGCCCTGCTACACAAACCGGCAAACTGCTTAGCCCACGAAAAATAATGATGGACACCCGTGACCGGCTTGAAATTGTTGGTAAGAATATAACTGCCAACAAACAATTTGTTGATGATGGCAAGAATCTCTTTAGCCATATAACCACCGAAGAACTCCGTGCCTGCACCAGCTGCCAGGCCTGCGTGCAGGAATGCCCTGTTTCCATCTCCCCACTTGATATTATTTTAGAACTGCGCCGTTCCCTTGTTATGGAAGACAGCAATGCACCACAGGAATGGAACACAATGTTTGGCAATATTGAAAATAATTTTGCGCCCTGGAAGTTTAGCCCGGATGATAGGGATAAGTGGGTGAGTGAAATGAGTTGAGAGTGGAGAGTTGACAGTTGAAAGTTTAATTCCTCAAATATCATTATGTCAAAAAAAGCAAGAAGAGGCCCTTTTGAATCCTTTACAGAAATTATGGGCTGGCTTCAAATTGTCGCATCTCCCCTTTTACTTGGTATTGTAATTGGGTATTTAATCTATGTAGCAGATCCATCTAGTACAAGGCTCTTTATTGGAATATTAATAGCCGCTTTAGGTCTTATTATTGGAATTATGTGGGCAACGAGAGTTTGGAAAAATGACGGCACCAGCAATTATATTTCAAAAATCGCTGCAAGCCCGGAACTTGATAAAAAGGATGATTGACGTAGCAGTAGCAGGTATCTTACTATCCTTTTACCCTATTTATCTATCGCCAAATATTTTTTCTCAATGGCATCAGCACGGGTAGCCACTTCATGCACCACATCTAAAAATGCTTCCTTGTTTTGCATGGCAAGCGCCGCAGGAAAAATGCTTTGCACATATACTGCTTCCAGCTGCGTACCATCAGCCTTGGTATAGGGTTTAAGGCATACACAGCTCAGGCTGCAATACTCAGCCTCCCGCAGCAACTGCATGGCGTTAAGGCTGTCTGTGAAATCTGCCATATGGCTGCGGATGTACAGGCATTCTTTTTCCTTGTCAATCGTTTCACCAATAAAAACAAACTGCACCCTTTTACTGCCATCGCCGTAAACGAGTGGATAATCCCAGCAATAGGTTTGTGGGTTGATCAGTTTAATATCATAGCCTTTTGCAAAAAGGTCGGCCAGCAGTGTGGGAACGTACTTCATTGAAACATGTTTTATGATTAAAAAATAGGAATGTTATTTTCAGTTATCCATTCATCCTGAACCCGATCGGCGATCGCTTATTTGTATCCTCCTTCATTACCAGCTGGTCTACATCAGCCAGCAATACCTGCCGCATCATTTCTGCTCTTCGCTGAGCAGAAGGCATTGCGGCCATCCTTAGGTGTTGCCTGGTAACGATGGCATCTACCGTTTGCCGCACAAAACGTGCATTGCCAAAGAATTTATCCCTGCCGTCATAGGCTTGCTGCAGGTAACCAGAGAGATGTTGCAGCGCATCATCCGCCAATGTTAGTTCATGTAACGCCAGCAATTTTTGGGCGATGGTCAATAATTCTTCATAGGTATAATCAGGCAAGTGGTAAGTAGCATCAAACCTCGATTTAAGGCCGGGGTTAGACTGAACAAATTCATGCATATTATCGGGATAACCTGCAGCTAGTACCGCAAATTTTCCACGTTTATCTTCCATCATTTTAAGCAATGTTTCAACGGCCTCATTACCAAAATCATTGTCGCCGCCGCCAGCAAGTGCATAGGCCTCATCAATGAACAGCACCCCGCCCATGGCCTGGTTTATAGCCTCTGCGGTTTTGATCGCTGTTTGCCCGATATAACCTGCCACTAAATTCTGGCGATCCACTTCTACAAGATGTCCACGTTCCAGTAAGCCCAGCGCTTTATAGATCTTGCCCAGTATTCTTGCCACCGTGGTTTTTCCCGTTCCGGGATTACCGGTAAGCAGGGCGTGCAGTGAAAATTTATTCAGGACATCTTTACCTGTTTCGGAATAGAAACGCACCAGGTTCACCTTGTCCCTCACTTCCTGTTTGATGCTTTGCATTCCTGTTAATTGATCCAGTTCCTGCAGCGCCTCATTTAATTCGATCTCATTGATATTTAATGTGAGCTTTTTTTCCTGCTTTGCTGCAAACACGTTCAACAGATCCTGCAGTTCAATTCTTCCTAATTCCTCGGGTGTAAGTTTCTCCAGGTCGCCTTGCTTTAATAATCGTATACCCATATGCTTTTTTGCCTGGTCAATAATTCCATACACCGTTCTTGCATTTCCAAAATTCTTATCGCGGCTGCGATACAGGGAGGTAAGCATTTTATGCAATTCAAGCCGGGCTTCTGCACTAAGTGTAGCCTGTTCTTTTTCCAAAGCAACATCGGCTATGCTTATCAGTTCATCGGGCAAATAATCATCAAAATGAAATCTTTGGCCAAAGCGTGATTTTAAACCGGGATTTGACTCTAAAAAAACATTTACTTCGTTGGGATAGCCTGCGCCTATAATGGCAATATTGCCCGGGCCATCGCTCATTTCTTTCAGTAGTATTTCAATAGCCTCTGCACCAAAATCAGTGGTTTGGCCAGGTCTTGACAATGCATATACCTCATCTAAAAAAAGGATTCCACCCCTGGCCTTTTCTATCAGGGCTTTTACTTTAGGAGCCGTATGGCCAATAAATTCGCCAATGATATCGGCACGGCTTGCTTCTACAACATGTCCTTTGGTAAGCAGGCCCATGGCTTTGTAAATATTGCCAAGCAGCCTCACTACCGTGGTTTTTCCGGTGCCGGGGTTGCCGGTAAAAATGCTGTGCAGGCCAAGTTGCCCGTCATCGGCAAAGCCTTTCTCCACACGCAGCTTATTGAATTTTAGGTATTCGATATTTTCCCTGATCGTTCGTTTTACGGAAGACATCCCTACCAGTTTATCCAACTCTGCAAGTACAGATTCCAGGGAATCATCCTGCTTTTTCAAACCTGCTACTTCTCCACCCACACCGGATGACTGCAATGCTTTTAAGGCACCCGGAATTTCCTGGTCACCTGCGGTGAACTGTCCGCAAAAAATATTGACGTTCATGAAATCCACGTAGAGGAGATAGGTTCCGGGATGCCAGTAACCGGCAGTTTTGTTACCATAATAACACCTGAAATATTCTGTTGAAGGAGAAGCATTGGCGGCAAAGGAACCATCATGTGTTGAAGATCCTGCCGGGTAGCCATTGGCGGCATCAATAATATTCAGCTTCATCTCCAGGCTCCTGCTGTCTGTAAATTTTCTTTTCATCAGGAGTTCTACACCCAGGTATTCGGTGTCGGCGCTTTTTAACTGGCTTACGTACCGGTAACCTTCTCTTGACTCCCGATAATCAAAATAACTTGGAAAGATCTTTACTTCCAGCAGATCGAAATAAGGATTGACTGCTGCTGTTACCACACCAAGCTTATTTATGATGATATTTTTTGACAAGACAAGAATATCATTGAGATGTACCTCCCACAAATATTGGTCAGCTACCCAATAACCTCCTTCCGGAACTCCCCAGGAGGCGGTAGAAATGTTTATAACTTCCGACGACAAAAACTTAATGGTTTGCTCACCGGAATACATTTCTTTATTGGTAGTGAGGGCTCTGCAACGCACTTTAACTTTCACCTCATGATCTCCTTTTTTGTAAAGCAGGTTCACCGCTTCAATATCCCAATACAAATACTTTGTCTCTCCTTCTTCAAACCTTGTACGGTATTTATTAACAGAGGCCTTGTGTTTTAAAAATTTGGGATCTACAAAAAACTGGATGTCTTTTATAATGCAGGCTGGCTGCTGGTTGGCTGTATTACTCACTGCTTCATTAGACATGGTGGATAGGGTTTACTATAATTTTGGTTAACCGTTCACGAAGTTTACTGCTAAATACCTGGAACTGCACTGGCCCAATACCTACAAGATCTTATTGCGCTCCAGATCACGCTCCCGTAAATATATTGATCCTTTTACAGTTTTGAAAATAATATGGCTTTCAATTGTAAGGAAGGCGCTTTAACCAAAGAAGAATTTGAAGCATTGAAGAAAAGGTTGTAGAAAAACAATGATAGTATTCACGCTGTAGACTATTTTACTCAGCAGCTGATCCTTTCAGTAGCTTCTGTATCATCTTGTCAAACATATCCAGCCGATCATTACATGAATGCTAAACAAAAAGGGGTTGGTGTTGTATTTGCTGTAATTTATGCCTTATCAACTCCTTAAGCCACATGTTAGAACCAAATGTAAAAACCCAGGTATCAGTGTATGAAGATATTTATGACAGGTTTAGTGCACAACTATTTGGCATTACACTGCAGGTATCCCGAAATACAAAACAGGCTGAGGAGATATTAATACAATCGTTCAGGGTATTTTTTCAGCAAAAGCTTTTTCCACAGGATGATGACCAGATCTTCCGCCATCTTTTGAGAATAACAATACACATCACTGCGGCAAAAAGGAATTTGCCAAAACAAAAGATCAGTGGCCTGATACTTAAAGAGCTGGAAAAGCAACATCAAATTACAGCGTAAACCTTCGCCTGCCCACTACAGGTTAACAATCCAAAAAAGTATTGCTTAAAATAAAAATTCGTTTCTTTATATAATGAAGAAATTATTAGCCATACTGCTGATCTCCCCTATTGTATCATCAGCACAAAACAGTACAGCCCGATTTGAAAATGATACACTCCATACATCCGGCGGTTATAAAATTTATAAAGGTCAAACATTACAATTGGCAAATGGCACATCAGCCGCAGGCTACTTTACTTATATTAAGTTTCATAGCAACATGGGCAGGAACGATACCTATATTTTGCAGAACAGCACCGTACTGGTGGAGAAGCTAAAGAATTTTAAGAATGCAGACATTCGCCTAACCGGCACAGCAAACTTAACAGATGGCAGGAAGCTGCCTGTAGATCTTATTATTGATGTTGAAAAAGCAGCTGAAACTAACGGAGAGCTTACCGTACCTGCAACTTATATCAATAAAACTGCGCCGCCAAAGCCAACAGAAACAAAAAAACAACCTGTTGCTGTTGAGGCTAAAAAAGAAACAGCACCTGCAGATCTTAGAAAAATAATGGTTGCCGATGAGATCAAAAAACTCTTTGACCTCTATAAGGCCGGAGCTTTAACTAAAGAAGAATACGAAGCACAAAAAAAGAAGTTATTGGAAAGGCAATGATCATGACAGCTTAAGCTTCAATATTGATCACTACATTTCCTGTTTTTTCGCCTGTTTGAACATACCTGAAAGCTTCGGGGATCTGTTCCAATGAATATTGCCTGTCAATTACCGGTTTAAATTTTTCTTCCTCCAGCATTTTTTTTATTAATGCTACACTTGCCTTGATATCTTTTGGAATAGGGAATATAACTTTCCTGTTGCCCATGAGTGGCGCTGCAAGTGCAAGGAAAATATTTTCGGCCATCCAGCCCAGTTCGGAAGATAAATACCTGCCCCCTGCGTTTAGTAAAGGTTTGCATTTGCCAAAAGAGCTTTTGCCAACGGCATCAAAAATGTAATCATATTTTTCCCCGGCTTTTGTAAAATCAGCAGTAGTGTAATCTATTACCCTATCTGCACCCAACCCTTTTACCAGCTCAATATTTTTTGTACCACATACTGCAACTACGTGGGCACCAAAATATTTCAGCAACTGCACTGCTGCCGAGCCAATACCACCCGATGCACCATTTACCAGCACTTGTTGCCCAGCAACAAGCTTTACTTTATTGATCATGTTATACGCATAATGTGCGCCTTCGCAACATGCTGCCGCCTGTTTATAGTTTATATTTCCCGGTATCGTTGTTAATGCTTTATCATCCGCAATAGTTAAATATGCTGCATAGGCACGTAAACCCATATCGTTAAACCCAAAAACTCTATCGCCTGCTTTATAGGCAGTAACCCCGGCCCCTACAGCTTCTACCTCGCCTGCAAACTCAGTTCCCAGCACAGGTTGGGTGGGCTTAAACAATCCTGTACCAAACCGCATGATAAAGGGTTTGGCGCTGAGCATGGCACAATCTGTACGGTTAACGGTTGTTGCTTTTACCCTTACCAACACTTCATTATTCTTTGGAACGGGTTTATCCACTTCTTTTATTTGAAGTACATCCGGTGGGCCGTATGCAGTGTAGATGATCGCTTTCATGTTTTGGTATTTCTATTTGTTTATTTAAACCTTTTTTATATTTTTTTAACCACGTACTTTAATCCCAACTCTACCGTACTGTATTTAAAATGATGGAGCCCTTGCTGGAAACCTAGCAACAGCCCTATCCTTTTTATTCTTTTCTCTATATTAAGCAAAAAATAATATTTTACCATCCCCACAAATTTGATTTTAAAAGTAACCTATCCGGTCAGCAACAAAAAATTTTGATTTTACCTGCAATGTTGTAAAAGCCTGTTTAATCTTTAAAAAATCGTTTCTTTATGCTCAATTGCATAATATGAAGCGATCATTATTGGTCTTACTGCTTTGCCCTTTGTTTGCAGCTGCACAGGACCCATTAGCCAGGTACCAGAATGACACGCTCTACACTGCAAGCGGGTATAAGATCTTTATAGGCCAAACACTGGAGTTTGCAAAAGGTACAAGAGAGGATGGAAGATTTTGGTTTGTAAAACCTAAAAATGGTTTTCTTTCAAGGTCATTAACGAACAGATCGGTGATCGTTACAGAAATAAAGAAAGTTACTTTTTCACTGTTGGACAACGGCTATGTAGACCTTATAGGCTACCTCATTCGCCAGGATGATTCCAGGGAAGTGATCGTACTGCATATTTCATTTGACAGGGCAATTGAAAATTCACCTGACCTGCCCAGCGAATTGATAGTGCCCGATGAATTCAGGAATACACGTAAAAGGAATATCCCGGATGAGATCAGGAGATTATATTTTTTGCGTAAAGAAGGCGTAATAACAAAAGCCGAATATACAGCGCTTAAAAAGAAGTTATCAGCATTACAGACCCCTATGCAATGAAAAAACTATTTAGTATACTTATGCTCAGCCCACTGATGTTATTGGCACAGGACCCCGGGCCGGTATATACCCCTGATACCTTGTTTACCACCTGCGGGTATAAAATTTACAGTGGACGAACATTGCAGTTTGCAAAAGGTACGGGCAAGAAAGACAAATTCAGGTTTATCCATATCAAGAACGGTATAGCTGAAAGTTCGCTCACCGGTAATACCGTCCTGGTAAAAGAGATAAGCGGATTTAAACGTACTGCACCGGGCGACGGCAGCATTGATGTTACAGGGACCATTACTTTTAAAGACAGCTCAAAGGGAACGATCGAAATAGAAATGATGTTTGACAGGGCAATAGAAAATGTGTTGGAATTACCCGGAGAACTGGTAGTGCCTGACGAATTCAGGAATAACAGTAAAGTAAGACTTGTGCACGAATTGAATAAACTGCTTAAATTATATGCGGTTGGTGCCATAAATAAAACAGATTACGAATCACAAAAAAAGAAATTGCTGCAAACGCAATGATATATTATTTTGTTAACCCCTTTTTACGCATACATCTAAAATAAGTTTCAAACATGAACAAGATAATTACCACAATATTGATCTTATTGGCTTCAGGCATAACAGCCATAAGCCAAAACAGGATCTCGATAAAGGCGAAGCCTGAGAAAGTTTTTATTGAAAAAGGAGAGAGCAGGCAGTTTCTCAATTTTGATTTCCTGGTTACTAATCATTCGAATGATACAGTCACCTTAACAAAAGTATCGGTTTCTGTATTTGATAAAAATAACCGGCTGATCTCTTCCCGGTTCCTGGATAATAATGGCACAGCTCCAAGTATCACGCTGATCCCCAACAGGGAATTTATGGGTGCATCATCAAAACTTATTTTTAATCCCTTTGCTGACTTCAACTTAACAACAGCCTTATCACAATTAAAGTATGAATGGACTTTTACAAAAAAAAATAACGAGGAGATCGTTATCAATTCGATTGTTGCTCCCCAACTATTTGATCAAAAGGCAAACTATACATTTCCATTAAAAGGAAAAGTGATCGTGTATGACGGGCACGATCTTTATTCTCATCACCGCAGGTTTGATTATGAATTTGCACCCATTAAAGGATTGGGAATAAGTGCCAATTTCATGCGCTATGCCTACGACTTCATCCTGCTGGATAATAATAACAAGCAATTTGCAGGCGAAGGAAAAAACGATGCAGATTATTTTGGATTTGGCAAAGCTGTTTATTCCATTGGCGATGGCAAGGTTATTTATGCATCCAACGAACATAAGGACGATAAACAATTCAACATACCGGGCATTGCAACTAACCCTTTGGAATTATATGGTAATTGTATAGCCATTCTCCACGCCAATAATACAGTAAGCATTTACGCCCATTTAAAACAGAACAGTTTAAAAATAAAAAACGGGGACATTGTTAAAGGTCAGCAGGAAATTGCTGCCATCGGCGTATCGGGCAGTTCCTTTTTACCCCATTTACATTTTGAGATCAGGTCTTCCATTGCAGCATCGGCAGAAGGGATTCCTTCTTATTTTTCAAATGTTTTTCTTTTGGAATCAAACATTAAAACGAAATTAAAATCGGGTTTAGTGGAAACAGGGAATATTATAGAAGCGAAATAGTTCACGGGATCAATCCCGCTTGCGCAGGGTTGATCCCGTAAATATTTTTTAAAGCGCTGATTTTATTTTACCGCTGTAAAATCCTGGCTGCTGTTATTCCTTTGTAAGTACGACACAAGGTCGCTTTGGGTTAAAGGGTTTACCTTTTTTATACTTATTCGGCCGGTAAGTGCCCTGTAATCCTTTGAACGGTTGGTAACAAATTGTCCATTTAGAGATGCCTGGTCGCCACTGTTTACCAGGTCAAGTACATTTAGCTGTATTACATTCTTATTAGGAAGTTCAGGGTAATTAGCTTCTACCAATTTTGCATCCTGCATTACTATCTTGCCATCTTTTGCCACCCGTACGTTTATCTTTTTAATGCCAAAATATTTTTTATCATTTATCACAAAAGAAGTATGGGAATAGGCGGTAAACTTACCTTTCTCTTTAGCAATCACAATCTCATATTCTGTTGTTTGCTGTGTAGAGTCGTTGTACATGGTGCCTTTCCAAAGCCCGGTAATATCCTGGCTAAAAATAAACATTGGGCAATACAGTGCTGCAATAATGAGGATAAAAT